>JANMRJ010000283.1:0-1830 GCA_031370985.1 Acidimicrobiales bacterium | reverse complement strand
CGAAGGCGATGTGGCGCATAGCGAACGCGCTCCTTGGCCGATTCGGCAACAAGATGGTCGTGGTCGCCGAGCGCGCCCAACTAGCCGAGGCCAACACCTGATATGGCGCGGTTTCATCTGGTAGGTTTCAGCTTGCCTCGTGCCATGAACGCGGGCAAGGGAGTCTATTGATGACCGTGAGAGATCTGCGATGACCCGCTCCGTCGTGACCGGAGGCGCCGGGTTCCTGGGTTCGCATCTCTGTGAGCACCTGCTCAGAGAGGGCCACGAGGTCATCTGCCTCGACAACCTCGACACCGGGTCGCTCCAGAACATCGAACACCTCCGCGACGAGGCCTTCGAGTTCCGGAACGTGGACGTCACGGCGTTCATCGACGTGCCGGGTCCCGTGGACTACGTCTTCCACCTCGCCAGCCCCGCCAGCCCCATCGACTACCTGCGCCTGCCACTGCAGACGCTCAGGGTGGGCAGCTATGGCACGCACAACGCGCTTGGGCTGGCGAAGTTCAAGCGGGCACGATTCCTCGTCTCGTCCACGAGCGAGGTGTACGGCGACCCGCTGGTGAACCCGCAGCCCGAGACCTACTGGGGCAACGTCAACCCCATCGGCCCGCGCGGCGTGTACGACGAGGCCAAGCGCTATGCCGAGGCCCTGGTGATGGCCTATCACCGTCAGCAGGGCGTCGATACGGCGATCGCACGCATCTTCAACACCTATGGCCCACGCATGCGGCCCATGGATGGTCGGGCGATCCCCACCTTCCTGCGCCAGGCAATGGCCGACAAGCCGATCACGGTATTCGGCGACGGCACCCAGACGCGATCGTTCTGCTACGTCGACGACCTCATCGACGGTCTGGTGAAGCTTGCCTTCAGCCGCGAACACATGCCGGTCAACATCGGGAACCCCGTCGAGATGACGCTCACCGAGCTGGCTCAGGTCATCATCGACGTGGTCGGCTCGCGTAGTGAGATCGTCTATGAGGCGCTGCCGATCGACGACCCGAAAGTGCGGCAGCCCGACATCTCCAAGGCGCGGCGTATGCTCGGCTGGAAACCCAAGGTGGGCCTTCGAGAAGGGCTGGAGCGCCTCTTGGCCTTCGAGCTGCAGAACCGCTCGCACTCGCTGACGGGCCTGGCCTCAGAGAACATGGCGCTTGGCGCGCCCGTGGCGGAAGGGGCCGCCGGAGTCTGAGGCACCGACATGCGCCCGGTTTCACTTGGCTCGTCGCTGGATCCTGGCAGCAAGATGGCCGTCGTTCCCGAGCGCCCTGAATCGGGGATTAGGCAGAACGTTCCAAGTTCTTCCTACGGACCTGCGCCTTCTCCCAGAAGGTGCCGCCTTGGGTCCAACGCGAGAGCCATGAATGGCATCCCGGGACCGACGGCCCGATTGACGGGGGATTTCGGATTTCGGATCTCGTATCCGAGCTCCTCGAGCAACCGGCGCACCTCCTCCTGCCGGTGGGTGCATTCCAGCAGGATGATCGGCATATGTGCCTCGAGCGTGCCTTTGCCACCCCGGAGCACGGCGAGTTCGGCGCCTTCCACATCGATCTTGATCAGGTCCGGCATGCCGAGTCGAGCGCTTTCTGCATCGATTGTCGACGCCACGACCTCGATGATGCGCCCGTCGCGCGCGGGATCCATGGCATGGTCGGACGGCTGACGCCAGGCGAGCATCGAGCCGGTCGAACCGCTCGCCAGGTCACGCTCGAAGGTGACCTTCCCTTGGTTGTCAGACAGTGCGACCGGATGAACCTGCACACGGTCTGGCCCGCTCAGTCCAAGCGTTCGTTGCAGGAGGGCGACGTAGTCTGGGTCGGGCTC
>JANMRJ010000268.1:0-5356 GCA_031370985.1 Acidimicrobiales bacterium | reverse complement strand
TCGTCGGGATCGGGACGATCGTCAAGGTCCAGCCGGGTCTCGTCATCGCCTGGCTGGTGCTCCGGCTCAACCTCCGGGCAGCGGCCGCCGCGATCGCCACGATCGCCGTCATCGGCGTCGCCGGGCTCGTCGTCGGTCTCGGCGACCTGCCGACCTTCCTCCGTGTCCTCGGCCAGATCAGTTCGGCGACCGACCTTGCATCCAACTACGCGATCGGCGCGAGCGCCCACCGGCTCGGGCTGGACCTTCCGTCGGCGGGGATCCTGCAGGCCGCGAACACCGTGGCGATGCTCGGCCTGGTCGTCGTCGCGGCGCGCTGGATGCCGAAGGTCCCGGGCTACCTGCTCGTGGTCACGATCAGCCAGATCCTCTCGCCGATCGTCTGGTCGCATTACGCGCTGGCGCTGCTCCTGCCGGTGGCGTGGCTGCTCGAGCGCCGCCAGTGGTGGATCCTGGTCGTCCCGCTCAGCCATCTGTGGCTGCTGATCGCGATGGTCCCGGAGCAGGTCTACACAGCGCCCTATTACCTCGTGATCGTCGCGCTGCTGGTCGTCGGCTGGCGCGAGCGCGCGGCCCTCGCCGACGATGCTCCGCCGCGTCCCGAACGGCTGGCCACCGCGTCTCGAGCCGAGCCGGCATGACCCTCGGCCGCCTCTGGGCGTTCCTCGCGATCGGCCTGCCGGTGCTCGGGGCGTTCCTCGCCAACCTGTCCGCGGTCGATCTCGCGTACCACCTGCGGGCGGGCGAGATCATCCTCGACACCGGCCACATCCCGAGCGTCGACACCTTCACCTTCACCGCCGCCGGCGCGAGCTGGATGGACCAGCAGTGGGGCGCCCAGGTCATCCTGGCGGCCGTGTACCGGCTGGCCGGCTGGACCGGTCTGATCCTGCTCCGGGCGGCCCTCGTCGGATTGACCTTCGGGTTCCTGTTCGAGGCCTGCCGGCGGCGTGGCCTCGACCTCCGGCGGGCCGCCTGGCTGACGATCGCCGCGTTCATCGTGAGCGCGGTCGCCCTCGCCCTCCGACCGCAGCTGATCGGCATGGCGCTGATGACGCTGACGCTCATGCTCGTTGCCGATCGACGAGGTCATCCGGGTCGGCTGTGGGCCGTTCCGGTCATCGTCATCTTCTGGGCGAACATCCACGGCAGCTTCTTCCTCGGCCCGGCGATCCTGGGGCTCGCCTGGCTCGAGGACCTCCACGAGCGTTCGCCCAACGGGCATCGCGCCCTGGTGATCGCCGTCGTCGCCGCGGCGGCCGCGCTGATCAACCCGTTCGGTCCGCAGGTCTGGGCCTATGCGGCCGGTCTGTCGACCAACGCGGTCGTCACAAGCCGAATCAGCGAGTGGGAACCCACTTCACTCCGCACGGTCCCGGGCCTGCTCTTCTTCGGGTCGGTGGCGCTTGTCGCCGTCCTGCTCGCACGCCGACGGCAATCGACGGCCTGGCCGACCCTGCTCTGGCTGGGCGCGTTCGCGGCGATCGGCGCATACGCGATCCGGGGCGTTGCGTGGTGGCCGCTCGGGGCCGCGGTGGCTGTTGCGGGCGTGCTCGCGGTGCCCGCGATTACGAGCCCGGGCGATCGAGCGACCGAGCCTGGGCGGCGCGAGCACTCGAGCCCGATCAACCTCGTCGTCGTCGGCCTGATCGTCGTCCTGTGCATCGTCCTGCTGCCCGTCTGGCGGCCGGTCGACGCCAGGATCGGCGCCCCGCTCAACCTCGTCGGCGATGCGCCGGCCGGGATCACCGCGAAGCTGCGCGACCTCGCGAAACCCGGTGACCGGATCCTCAACCCGCAGCCCTGGGGCTCGTGGTTCGAGCTCGCCCTGCCGGACAACCCGGTCGTGCTGGACTCGCGGATCGAGGTCTTCCCGGTCAAGGTCTGGGACGACTACGACGTCGTCCGATCCGGCGGCGATGGCTGGCATGCGATCCTCGCCGACTGGCATCCCCGGTTCGTCGTGGCGGGGGAAGACGAGAACAATTTCATCGCGCGGCTCCGGTCAACCGGCTGGACGGCGGCCTACAGCGAGGCCGACGGCACGATCCTCGTCTCGCCCGGCTGACCATGACGGCCATGAACGAGAATTCCCACGTCGCCATCCATCTCAACCCGGTGTGGCGTGCCCGTGCCGACTTTGTGATTCGTGCTCGGATCCCGGAGTCCGACGGCCATCATGTCCAATTCGAACAACTCTGGACGAGGCAGATCGAAGGCCGAGTGTTCGATATCTGCTGCATCCCATTTCACCTCCACGACTTGGCACTTGGCGACAGGGTCGCCACAACCGATACGTTCGAGCTCTCCGAGGTCCTTCAACGATCCGGCCACGTGACGTTCCGGGTCTGGTTTCGCGATCAGGTGGCAAGCCCAACGGAGGTCGAAGATGCGGTCGCTGGCCTCGGCGGAAGCGTCGAATGGTCTGGATCTGAGCTGATGGCCATCGACGCGCCGGACAAGTCAACGAGTCAAGCCGTCGCCGATTACCTGTATACGCAGCAGCTCGATGCTCGGCTCGTGTATGAAACAGGAGACAAGACCGCCCGCTGATGCCGCACGAAACCGAACTCAGTCTTCGTCAGGGCTTCCGCGTCGCCACGCGGCGCGCGGGCCGCTTGCCCCAGTCTCGTTGGGCTCGATCACTCCCTCGCGGCGCATCTGTCCGAGGACGAGCTTGATCGTCGGGTCGCTTACGCCCGGCAGCGCCGCACGAACGTCTCGCGTGCGAAAGACCCGCGCCGCATGGTGCAGGACGTACTGCCGAACCTGGTCCTGCTTCGTCAGCGAGGAGAGGCTTCGGCGGGCGGCGATCCGAGCCTCGAAATCGTCGTATGCGGCCTCGAGGATTCCGACGAGGTAGTCGATCCACGGCCAGATGTCGTGCTCGTTCTTGTGCCAATCGCGCTGTGATGCGATGAGCGCGTCGTAGTACTCGTCTTTCGTTTCGAACATTCGCTGCTCGATGCTGACGTACAGCGCGACCCCATAGTCTTGTTGGAGCAGGGTATGGGTCGTGAGGAGGCGTGCCAGACGTCCATTGCCGTCGGCGACCGGGTGGATCGCCAGGAAGTCAAGGATGAGAGCACCGATCAACAGGATCGGGTGGGCCGCCTCGATTGCGACCGCTTCCTGATAGCGCGCCAGCAGTTCGGGCAGGAAGGTCTGCGTCTCCTTCGGTGACGACGGCGTGAAGAGGATCGTTCGATGCCCTTGTTCGTAGCTCGCGATGAAGTTCTGATCCGCCTTCAGCCGGCCACCTCCACCCTCGGTGTAGCTGAAGAGGAGGCGATGGAGGTGGAGGATGTAAGGAACCGAAAGCGTCTCGAGCTCGGTTTCTCGCGTGATCTCGTCGATCGCGTCTCGGTAGCCCGCGAACTCGCGCTCGTTCCGGTTGCGGAACCGTTTGGTCTCGCCGCCCTCGGCAACGAGGCGAGTGAGGCGGCCAGGATCGACAACGACACCCTCGATCGCGCTCGACGCAGTGATCGACTCGACCCGGGTCGCGTCGGCGAGTGCCTCGAGGAGCTGCGGGAGCTGATCCCGATACATGCCCTCTCGCCCGCGCCCCACGTCGAGACGAGCCAGGCGAGCGCCCAGCCGGACGGGCTGGCCGCCCAAGGTGCGTCCAAGGTCAATGAAGCTGCGCATCGGGCGAACTCCGGATAATCGGATAATCTGACATCATGTTATCCCGATTATCCGCAATTAGCCGATCCGGTCAACCGACTCAGGGTCCGATCCCGCCGAGCACATCGAGCAACCGCTCGTCGCGAACCGGAGCGCATGTGATCCGGAGCGCTCGCTCCCGCGTCGCGACGATCCGGGCCGAGCCGTAGTCGCAGACCGTGATGTACGTCGCGGCGAGATACGTGTCGAGGATCGTCGAGCCCGGGATCGCGCTGTCGTTTGTCGGCTCGGACGCGTCCGCCCAGTCCTTGTCCAGGTAGATGACCTCGGTCCGGCTCGCCCGGAGCTCGTCGACCGTCCGCTGCTGGACCGCGTCGGTATTCGTGACGCCCGGGTTGTCCATCGTCGCCCAGGCGCCGGCACGCCGATCGGCAAGGTAGTAGGCGAGCATCGGGTTGAGGAGCGTGATCCGGTTGCTCGTCAGAGCGACGAACACCGGCTCGTCGCGCGTCGTGCTCGCGAGGAGCGTCCGGACCCCGGCTACAAAACCCTCCTCGGACGGCGCCATCGACCCTCGCTCGACCTGAAGGAGCGAGAACGACCCGAGAATCAGGCACAGGACGCAGGTCAAGGCGAGCCCGGCGAACGCCCCGAGACGCCTGTAGCGCGCCCGCAATGGTAGGGCACGACCGCCCGGCACCGCGAACGGGCCGGCCATGATTCCGAGCAGGATCAGGCCCGGGATCGCCGCCTGCGCTTGGTGGTAGATGTCCGCGCGACTAACCGACTGAAACTGGCAAAGTGCGGCGAACACGACGAGCGGGAGCACGAATCGCGGCAGCCGTCGCAGCAGGCAGGCGGCGGCCGCGACGGCAATGGCGAGCTTCGGCACGATGACGAGGGTCACGAACAGAAGTACGTTCTCGACGCCGTCGGCCTGGGGCGGCGGAACGGAACGAAACTGGCGGGTCCCGATCAGCGGGAACCAGATCACCTGCTGGACGAGATCGGGCAGAGGGGTTGTCAACGCCATGAACAGCCCGACGGGGACGGCAAGCGCGCCGAATCCGATCATAAGTTTGCGCCTTGGCGGCAGGAGCAACGCGGCTACGACGGCGTAGACGCCGACGTCGAACCGGGCGAGGAAGGCGAAGCCGAGGAAAACCCCGGCTGTGCGTTCGTGGCCAGCCTGCTGAAGCGTCAGCCCGGCGAGCGCCAGTGTCAGCGCGAGCGACCAGGCGGATAGGTCCACCGCGAGCACGAAGGAATACGCCCCGAGCCCGCCGATCATGAGGAGGGCTGCGACGGGGTGCGGCGCCCGAGGCCGAAGCAATCGATAGCCGACCGCTCCCTGGACGGCGATCAACAGCAGGCCAAGCAGACGGATGACGAGGATGCTCGGCCCGAACACGAAGGTGACGACGGCGGAGAGGATCGGACCGCCAGGGCCGTACAGCCACCAGTAGTCGCGATAGGGCAGGGCGCCGTGGCTGAAAAACGTACCCGCGGAGGCGGCCAACCCGCCGTCGTACGTGTTGAGTTGCCCAAGCAGGTTCGGGCTGGCGAACAGCGCCGCGAGGACCCCGACCGCGACGGCATGGCGATCGATCAGGACCAGTCCCCCTGTTTCAGACAGGACCGTTGACGAGGCACGGCCGACGACGACGGGCTGCTACCGTTCCAGTATGTCCTCTGAACTCGACGTCGTGGTCCTCGGGGGCGCGGG
>JANMRJ010000251.1:0-2473 GCA_031370985.1 Acidimicrobiales bacterium | reverse complement strand
GACACAGACCAGCCGCCAACGGTGGCGATCGGCCAGCGCCACCAGCCGGGCGAGGTCCTCGGTGGCAGCCATCCCGGCCTCGCCCAGGATCAGCGTCGTGCCCGCCGGGTGGTCGCCCGCATCACGGCCGGCATCCCGCGGGACGCAATGCACTCGTCTGTTCGTGCTGGGGGTCGATACCTCAACTAGGCCGGGGAAGGGGTCGAGATCTCGCGGGAAGGGGGAAGAATAGGCCCCTTGTTTCGGTGGGGTCCTACAGTCCTGACGACGGAACGGACACGAGGAGGTCTGGGTGGAGTCGACCGGCCGCCTCGTGACGAGCACCCGCCATGAGCCCAACGCCATCAACGGCCTGGTCGCTGAGGTCCTCGCCGGCGCCGGCTTGACCGACGACGTCAGCGGCACGTGGACCGAGCCACTGTGCGCAACGCAGGCCGCTCGTTCCTCCGTCGATCCGTCAGGAAGCCGGCTACGGCCGTGAGCCAGCGAGAGTGCTGCACAGCCGGTCGATCCTCACCTCCGTCAGCCTCGTGTGGTGCGCCGTCAGCGCTCATCGCCATCCCACCCAGGTCGGCACCGTCACGGTCCCCTCGAGGCCAGGAAGATGCCCGCCGGTCACCGCCGGAACGTTCGTGGTTGTGCTGGCCATTGGCGTCCTGGAGGACGCTCCCATCCTGCTGGCGGCCTGAGTATTGGTTGAAACAAGATCGGCTTGGACCTATACTCATGACGATGAAGGTGGTTGCGCACCAGCGGTTCGTCGCTTGGCGCCGGGCGCTGGATCCCGAGCTTCGGTTGCAGGTCGACACCTTGGTGGCCTATCTCGCACGGCATGGACGCGCGAGCAGGGAACCAGTCGTCAAGCCGATCTTGTCGTCCCGACACTCCGGGATGCATGAGCTGCGCGATAGCCCGGACCCCTGGTCAGAGAGGACCCCACCTGCGGATTTTCTTCTGTTTCGATGCCGACGATGCCACCACACCGCCGACCGAACAAGGCGTCGTGCTCCTCGGGGGAGACAAGACCGGCAACTGGTCCGAGTTCTACAGCGCCCGAGTAGCCGAGGCCGACCTGTTGTACGAACAGTTCACGGCGGCACGAGACGCACGACAAAGGAGCACGCCATGACCAAGCGCACCAACAAGGAAGCCGAGGTCGACGAGGTGATCGCCTGGGATGATGTCGCCGCCGAGGACCGTGCCGCGGACCCTCACCGTGACGCCGCGGTCGATACCGGGGTGGCCCGGCTGGAGAACCGCGTCGAGCGGTACCAGGCGGCCCTCGCCGAGGTTCGTAAGGCTCGCCATCTCACGCAGGTGCAACTGGCCAGGGCGCTCGGGATCTCTCAGGGCGAGGTGTCTCGGATCGAGCATCAGGCCGACCTGTTCGTTTCCACGCTGCGTTCGTACCTCGACGCCGCTGGTGGAGACCTCGTGCTTGTCGCTCGATTTCCCGACACTGGGGATGTCGAGGTCGAGACCGAGGTCATCCTTGGCGATCCAGCCCGCCGAGCTGGATAACTCGCGCGCGACCCCCGTTCGCCGCCGGCGCCGTTGACGATGTCCGGTCGGTGCGGGCTCGCCAGCCTTGTCGTAGGTTACAGTTGTTGCGGATAGGAGGTGATGCGAATGGGCAGGGAAGGTGTCCTCAGGCAGGCAGTGCGGGTTGGCGCCGGCGGAGACCAGGCGCGCTCAGCCGGTGAGGTTCTCGAAGCGATGGCCGGCGAGCCCGTCGATGGTGTCGTGCTGACGTTTCCGGACGGTCGAACTGTGGCCCTGCCATCGTCGCTGGTCGACGTGATGCGGGCCAGCGCCCAAGAGTTGGCAAACGGGCATGGCGTGACGGTGCTTCCCGCCGACGCCATACTCACGCCGGCCGAGGTCGCCAAGCTGCTCGGCTTGTCGCGTCCATTCGTGGTGCGCCTGCTCGACGCTGGCGACATCCCCTCTGAGCGGCTACCCCAGAGCCAGCACCGTCGGGTCCGTCTCGCCGACGTTCTCGCTTTCGTCGAACGCCGTGATCGTCGTCGCGCGGGGCGTCGTCGGGTGGGCGACACGATCGCCGAAGCCGGTCTGCCCTACTGATCGGTGCGGCGGGTCTTTGTCGACACAAGCGTGCTCTTCCCGTTCTCGGTCATGGACTTGTTCCTTGCCCTCACCGGGGACGCCGTGCATCAAGTTCTGTCTGTCGGGGAGTTGCTCAACGGTGCCGGCGGCGTGACTGACGACATCAGCGGAACCGGGACCGGCCTCAAGAGCTTCTCGGAGTGGGAGTGGCCAGAAATCGGGCGTTCGTTTGTTTCGGTTGCGGTACCCTGTCGACATGGTTGTTCTGACCGCGGAGGACCGTGATCGTGCTCGCGTCGTGCTGCGGGCGCTCGGCGCACACCCAAGGATTACGACTGAGGACGGGACCGTGCTCGACCTTCCCGCTCCCGTGGCCGAGGCATTGGCCGAGATTCTCGAAGCTGCG
>JANMRJ010000214.1:0-5694 GCA_031370985.1 Acidimicrobiales bacterium | reverse complement strand
CGAGGCTTCGCTGCGCTTGGGCGGTCATGCCGCCGATTCTCTCATCCGGAGGACCGTGTCTGGGCCAGGCGCCCCAGGGCCGCGCGGATGCGCGCCGCCGTCTCCTCGAGGTGGCCGTCACTCTCGTACTTGCGGCGCGGCCAGAAGAAGCCCTTGAGGCCGTCGCCCTTGCGCCGCGGCACGATGTGCACGTGCAGGTGGGGCACGCTCTGGCTGACGGTGTTGTTCATGGCCACGAACGTGCCGTGGGCCTCCATGCCGGTCTCGACGGCACGCGCCAGGCGTTGGGCCGCGGCGAACAACGGGCCGACGAGCGCGGCTGGGAGGTCGCCGAGGGTCTCGTGGTGGTCCCGGGGCACGAGGAGAACGTGGCCGGGGAAGACGGGGCGGACATCGAGGAAGGCGAGCGTGTGGTCGTCGGAGGCGACGATATGGGCGGGCGCGTCCCCGGCGACGATGGCGCAGAACGCACACCCGTCCGCGGTCGGGCTACCCATGCGCCTCCCGAAGCAGGCGCCGGAGCCGGGTCACCCCGGGGAGCATCGCCGGCCCGGGAAGGCCGATGAGCCGGCGTTCCACGTACTCGATGTCAAGGTCTCTCCGCGCCGATGCGATGGCACGTAGGTCCACCCAGCCCTTCTCCCGGCCGAACGACAGCTTGAACATGGTCATCTAGTTCGATACCTGGTTCAGTGGAGGCGGAAGCACCAGCGGTACGACACGGCGTTGACCCGAGGCTGGCCGATTTGGTAGTAGAAGACGGTCGCGCAGTGATTGCCCGGCTCGAGGGCGCCGAAGTCGTTGTCGGGGCCGGGCTTGAGGGTGAGGGTGTTCAGCGCGTCGACGAACTGCACCTGGTCCTCGGGCACCTCGTTGCCGTCGATGGCCAAGTAGCCGGTGTAGCCGGGCGCCAGGTCGGCGAAGATGGCGACCTGCCGCAGTTCCAGGTTGCCGCTGACCGGGAAGACCGACTCGATGGCCTCCGGCCGGCCGGGACCACTCTCCTGGGTCGGGCCCGAGAAGGCGAAGACGAGGCCGCCCACGGCGGCGGCAGCGATGAGGGTCATGACCAGACGGCGTACCACCGGGTCATTCTCTCCCAACCGTGATTGCCAGTGGTTGCGCTACCGCGCACGGTACCCTTGCGCGGTGGCTTCGACCCGGATTGCCGACCACCTCGGTCGCGTCCTGGGAGGCCGGTACCGCCTTCTGGCGCCCATCGGTACCGGCGCGTCCGCCCACGTCTTCCTGGCCGACGATGTCCGCCTGCGCCGGCGGGTGGCGGTCAAGATCCTCCACCCGGCCCTGGCCGACGACGAGGCGTTCCTGCGCCGCTTCCGGGCCGAGGCCCGCACCGCTGCCGCACTGAACCACCCCCACGTCATGGCCGTCTTCGACTGGGGCGAGGAGGAGGACGGCCCGTACCTCGTGTCGGAGTACCTCGGTGGCGGCAGCCTGCGGGCCGTGCTCGACCGCGGCCGGCGGCTCACCCCGTCGCAGGCCCTGATGGTCGGCCTCGAAGCCGGCAAGGCGCTGGCCTACGCCCACGGGCGCGGGCTGGTTCACCGCGACATCAAGCCCGCCAACCTGCTCTTCGACGAGGAGGGCCGGCTGCGCATCGCCGACTTCGGGCTGGCCCGGGCCTTGGCCGAGGCGGCTTGGACCGAGCCGGTCGGCGCGGTGTTGGGCACGGCGCGGTATGCGTCGCCCGAGCAGGTCAAGGGTGTGCCCGTCGATGGCAAGGCCGACGTGTACTCCCTCGCCATCGTGCTGGTCGAGGCGGTTACCGGCCGGGTGCCCTTCGCAGCCGAGACGACGGTGGCGACCCTCGTCGGCCGGCTGGAGACGCCATTGGAGGCGCCGCCCGAGCTGGGCCCGCTCGGACCGGTGGTGGCCCGCGCCGGGCGCCCCGACCCGAAGGAGCGCCTCGACGCCATCTCCTTCGCCGCCGCCCTGCAAGCGGTGGCATCCGAGCTGCCCAAGCCCGAGCCGCTGGCCTTGGCCGGCCCGGCCACCTTCGACATGAACCACCTGGCCGCCATCGAGGGCGACCCCACCGATCTCGGGACGGTGCCCAATGCGCCGCCAGCCCCGGCGCCGGTTGTCCTGCCGGCGCTGGCGGCACCGCCAGTCGTCGTCGCACTGCCGGCGCCGGCCGAGGCCGTCACCCAGGTCACGCCGGTTGCCGCGTTGCCCGCGTTCGACGGGGCGCCTACGAGTGTGATCGCCCGTCCCGAGCCGGCGCCGGCGAAGGAGTCGAAACGGGCGACCCGTCGCCGCGCCGAACTGCCGGCGGCCCAGTCGAAGCGGGCGACTCGGCGTGCTGAGCAGGCCGAGGTTACCGCCGTCTTCGTGTCGCCCAAGGGCCGCCGGCGCCGGCGCTGGCCGTGGGTCGTCCTGCTGCTGATCGCCCTGGTCGGCGGTGGCGGCACCGGCTCCTACCTGCTTCTGGTGGGGGAGCAAGTGCCCAGCCACCCGTTGCCCGATGTCACCAAGTCCGACCGGGCCAGCGCCGAAGGGGTGCTGCGGTCCATTCGGTTCCAACCCGTGGTGGAGGAGCGGTTCGTCGACGCCACCACCGCGGGCGCCGTCCTGGAGCAGAGTCCCAAGGCCGGTGTCGATGCCAAGGGCAAGCCGATCGCCCTCAAGGAGGGCAAGCAGGTCAAGCTCGTCGTTTCCAAGGGCCCGCCGCCTACGCCGATCCCCGACCTCACCGACCTCACCGAGGCCAAGGCCAAGGCCGAGATCGACAAGGTCGGCCATGTGGTCGGCGCGGTCGACAAGCCCTTCGACGAGACGGTCGTGGCCGGCATCGTCATGGACTGGGCCCCGAAGGGCACATCCCCGCCCAAGGGCGCCAAGGTCGACCTCAAGGTCTCCGCCGGGCCGGCGCCTCGCACCGTGCCCACCCTGGCCGGGAAGACCTACGACCAGGCCGCTGCCGCACTGGAGGCTGTCGGGTTGCGGGCCGCCCGGGCGCCCGACCAGTACCACGACGACGACGACACCAAGGGTAGGGTCGTCGGCGCCTCGCCCACCCAGGGTTCTACCGCGACGCGAGGCGCCGTCGTCACCATGACCGTGTCGGCCGGCCGGCCCGAGGTCCCGTCCTTGAACGGGCTGACGGTCGCCGAGGCTGAGGCCAAGCTCGCCACGGTCGGCCTCAAGCTCGACAGCAAGTTCGGTCCCAGCGGCGGGAAGGTTTTCCTGAGCACCCCGGGCCCCGGCAGCAAGGTCAAGCCCGGCAGCTCGGTCGACGTGTTCATCCTCTAATCGGCCTCACTCGTGCTTCGGCCGTCCGGCGAAGCCGGCCGTTCTCCGCTCTGCATCTTGCCGGGCCGGCGGCGTTGAACCGGTGACGCTTGCCGGGCGGGTGGCCATTGTCACTGGCGCCGCTCGCGGGATCGGCAGGGAGCACGCGCTGCTGCTGGCGGCTGAGGGGGCGCAGGTGGTCGTCAACGATATCGACGCCGAGCCGGCGCAGGTGGTGGTGGACGAGATCGTCGCCGGCGGCGGGGACGCGGTCGCCGCGCCCGGCGACGTGGCCACGTGGGAGACCGGCGAGGCCCTGATCGCCTTCGCGGTTGAGACCTACGGCGACCTGCATGTGCTGGTGAACAACGCTGGCAACGTGGCCGACCGGTTCCTCGTCAACATGACCGAGGAGGAGTGGGACGACGTGGTGCGCTCCCACCTGAAAGGGACGTTCGTGCCCACCCGCTGGGCGGCGGCGTGGTGGCGTGGGCGGGTCAAGGGCGGTCGGGACATCCAGGCGTCGGTGGTGTGCACGACATCCACGTCGGGGCTGGTGGGCAACCCCGGCCAGTCGAACTACGGGACGGCCAAGGCCGGCGTCGCCGGCTTTACCGTCATCGCCGCCGCCGAGCTGGCCCAGTACGGCGTGCGGGTCAACGCTGTCGCCCCCCTCGCCCGCACCCGACTGACCGAGTCGGTTCCGGCGCTGGCCAAGCGCATGGCCGCGCCGGTCGACCCGCAGGCGTTCGACGCCTGGCACCCGGCCAACGTCGCCCCGGTGGTGGCTTGGCTGTCCTCCGCCGCGTGCCCGGTGACGGGCCGGGTCTTCCTGGCCCAGGGTGGGCGGGTCGAGCTGTACCGGCCGTGGTCCGTCGAGGCGACCGCGGAAAAGGACGGCCGCTGGTCGCCGGCGGAGCTCGCCGCCGCCTTTACTCCGTGATGTCGCGGATGCGGGCCTGGGCCTGGTCGACCGCGTCCGCGTCGGGCGGCGCCAGCTGCTGGAGGGCGGAGATCAGCTTGGCCATGTCGCCCTGCACCCGCACCTTGCCCGCCATGAACGCCTGCATGCCGGCGTCGAGCGTGCCATCGACGAAGATGGCCTTGGCGGTGGCGTAGTCCAGGGTGACGGTGACATCGGGCTCGTCGAGGTGCCCGGTCTCCATCTCCAGCGTGCCCGACGACGTGTCGAGGTGGGCGTCGAGGCGGCCGTCGCCGAAGGGGACCTCGGTGATGACCTGGTTCATGCGCACCGACGCCGAGGGCGGGGCGGCCTCGGCCTCGGGATCAGCCATCTCGGCGCGGATCTGGCGGGCTTCGGCGATCCACTCGTCGGAAAGGAAGGGGTAGGAGGGCACGGGCCGACGCTACCGGCTGGCCAGCCCGTAGACTGGCCGGGTGAGCGGTGCCGACGATCAGTGCGATGTCTGCGGCAGGAACGTGCCGGCCGACGACGTGGTCAAGACCGAGCTGACGGTGGCCGGGGCCATGTGCCCGACGGCGATGACGTTCCACACGGCCTGCTACGAGCAGGCCTCGGTGCTGTGGCAGCCCGACCCTGACTCGTACTGCACCGTCGACCCGCTGTTCCCCGAGACCGGCCAGTGGGTGCTGCCCGACGACATCCGGCCGGCGGGCAGATCCTGATCGTCCGGGAGCAGGCCGACCCGGTCTTCGGGTGGCGGTACTGGCAGCTGTCCCCCCGCCGGCTGCTGCGGTCGGTGACCCAGCGCGAGTTCGAGTGGCCACCGGGGCGGGTGCTCAAGGCCATCTGCGTGGAGGTCGGCCACCCGGCCCCGGCGGAGCGGTGCAACTGCGGGCTGTACGCCAACCCTGACCTCGAAGCGCTGCGCCAGCACGGGCTGTGCCTGGCGCCCGAGGCGATCGTGCTCGGCCAGGTCGCCCTGTGGGGCAAGGTGGTCGACGACGAGCCGAATTACCGGGCCGAGTTCGCCTACCCGGCCCGCCTATCCCTGGTCGTCGACAGCCTGATCGACGACACGCTGGCGGCGACGCTGGTCGAGGAACTGTCGGCCTACCGGGTGCCGGTCCACACCACCACGCTCGACGAGGCGGTCGCCGGGATGTCGGCCGACATGCTGAAGTTCCAGGCCATGTCCCGCCGCACCAGCGGGCGGTGACGCCGCCGGGCGTTCCGCGTCCGCGAGAGCGTCAAAAACGTGCAGTTCAGGGACGCGGAACGCTCGTGCTGCACGGGCTGACGGGGTCGACCCAGTCGGTCGCCGGCCTCGGCGCGGCGTTGGCCGGCGCCGGCTTCGAGGTCGAGATGCCGATGCTGCCGGGCCACGGCACCTCGGCGGAGGACCTCGCCGGCCGGACGTGGGCCGAGTGGGTGGGGTGTGCCGAGGAGGCGTACGAGCGGCTGGCGGCGCGGTGCGGGCGGGTCGTGGCCGTGGGGTTGTCGATGGGCGGTGCGCTGGC
>JANMRJ010000207.1:0-2167 GCA_031370985.1 Acidimicrobiales bacterium | reverse complement strand
GACGAGGGGGCGCCCAAGCTGTGGCTCACCCACCGCGCCCTCGCCGTCCGCCGGCGCCTGGAGACGACCTTTGCCGACGGCGACTACACGCCCTTGACCGCGGCCGGCGAGCGGGCGGACAACGTGGTGGCCTACGAGCGGGGCGGGGACGCGGCCGTCGTCAAAGGTCGTCTCCAGGCGCCGGCGGACGGCGAGGGCGCGGTGGGTGAGCCACAGCTTGGGCGCCCCCTCGTCGGCCCAGCCCAGGACATCGGCGGCCGATGCCGCCGTCACCCGCCGCAGGAGCTCGCGCCGGGCCGCGTAGTCGACCGGCCGGCGGTTGTCCGGGTCGACCAGGCTCAGGTCCCACAGCTCGGTGCCCTGGTAGATGTCGGGCACCCCCGGCGAGGTGAGCTTCAGCAGCATCTGGGCCAGCGAGCTGGTGCGGCCGGCGGCGACGAGTGGGACGGTGAAGGCGGCCAGGTCGTCGGTGAAGGCGGCATCGCTCAGTACCGCCCGCACGAAGCCGGCCAGCGCCTCGTCGTAGGCGGGGTTCGGCTCGACCCAGGTCGTGTACTGCTTGGCCTCCCGCGACGCCTTCTCCATGAACGCCACCGCCCGGTCGACCCCCAACGGGTGGGCGCCGACCAGCACCTGGTAGAGCAGGTACTCGATATTGCGGTCGGGCAGGCCGGCGGCGGATTTGTGGCCAGCGTTCAACTCCGTCCAACTGGCCACCGCCGCCCCCCACGCCTGGGGGATCTCCGAGAGCAGGCTGATGCGGGTGCGCACGTCCTCACTGCGCTTGGTGTCGTGGGTGGAGGTGGCGAGCAGGGTCGCCGGCCAGTCCCGCGCCACCGTGGCGTTGTGGGTGTGGAAGTCCTCAACCGACGTGCCGAACCGCCCCGGATCGCCGCCCACCTCGTTCAGCGAGACGAGCCGGTTGTACTGGTAGAAGGTCGTGTCCTCCACACCTTTGGCCATCACCGCCCCGCTGAGCTGCTGGAACCGCAAGGTGAAGTCGTCCTCGTCGGGCCCGGGATGGCCCATGAGCAGGACCCCGCCGAGGAACGTGAACAGGTCCTCGTCCACCTCCGGCCGGCGCTGCCGGGCCCGGGCCACCGCGGCCTCGACGACGGCGATGTCCTCGGCCGACGGCTCCACGCCGGCGGGCCGGGTGTAGGCCCGGTACACGTCGAGGCAGGCCAACACCTCGCGGACCGCCCGGGACAGGTCAACCCGTGTGTAGTCCCGGTAACGACGGTGGCGTTCACAAACGCAGATCAGCAGATTGGTCAGCCGGTTGATGTCAGCGGCCAGCACCTCCCGCATGACCATGTGCTTGTTGCGGTGGACCAACCGCTCGTAGCCGATCGGCTCGTCGACCATGGCGGCATAGATCTCCGTCAGCGGCGCCTCGCCAGCGGGGTCGACGAACAGCCCGTTCACCTTGGCCACGAAGTCGTACCCGGTGGTGCCCGCGACCGCCCAGTCGGGGGGTAGGGACTCCCCGGCCTCAAGGATCTTCTCGACCACGAGGTAGGTGTCGGGGCCGGCGGCGTGGCACAGGAGCCGGAGGTACTCGGCCGGCTGGCGGAGCCCGTCGACGTGGTCGACCCGCAGCCCGGTGACCTTGCCGGCCCGCACCAGTTCGATCATCTTCTCGTGGGTGTCGGCGAAGACGAACAGGTTCTCGCTGCGCAGGGCGATGAGGGTGGTGATGTCGAAGAAGCGCCGGTAGTCCAGCTCCTGGCCGGCGACCTTCCAGTACGCCAGCCGGTAGTTCTGGCGCTCGAGGAGGGCGTCGACCGCGTCGCCGTCGGCGTTGAGCGCGGCCACCGCCTGGTCCACCGCGGCGGCCACGTCGGGCCGCTCCTGGAACAGCTCGGCCAGGTTGGCCCGCAGGACCTCCTTGTCGCGGTGGCGCTCCTCAACGCTCTCCCGGTCGCTCGACACCGACGACGGCAGGCGGCCGAGGGCGGTGGCGAAGCTGCCGAGCGGGTCGGACTTCACCTTCAGCGCGACCGCGCCCAGGAGATCGGTGAGGGAGCGGGGGGAGACGGGGGCGGCATGGTCGAAGTAGCGGAACTCGAACGAGCCACCCACCCGGACTACGGCTATCTCGCCCCGGTCGATGCAGCGCCCGATGTGGTCACCCAGCACCGGCATCAGCACCCGCAGGCGCAGG
>JANMRJ010000107.1:0-3953 GCA_031370985.1 Acidimicrobiales bacterium | reverse complement strand
TCCAGCGCCCGCTCCAGCAGCCGCTGGCGCCAGGCCCGCTCCTCTGCCGGCTCCAGCGACGGGTCGCCGGCCGGGAACGGGATGCCCCGGGTCGGCACGATGCGGGGCGCCCCCACCCGCTCGGCGATCGAGGTCAGGTTGCACAGCAGCGCCGTCGGGATCCCGGCCCGCTCCAGTTCCTTCGCAAGCGTTGCCCCGCAACGCGTTCCTGTCCCTCAGGTGGCGGTGAGGATGGCTGCTCGGGCCCCGGAGTGGCGCAGGTCGGCGGCCCACTCCACGCCGAACTTGCGGGCGTTGGCCACCGACGTGCCGTTGCCGGCGGTGACGAGGAACTCCTCATGCAGGTGGCCGATGGCCCCCTCGCGTTCGAGCTGGCGGGCGGCGTCGAGGGGCAGGATGCGGTGGGGGTCGGCGTTGGCCCACACGGTCGAGAACCCACCGTGCACGGACCGCCATTCGCCGGGCACGAGCGACTCCCGGCCGGCCAGCGAGTACCGCAGCCACCTGGTGGCCCGGGCCGACTCCAGCCCGCCGGGGTTGTCGTCGGGCACGAGGGCGCCCTCGGTGAGGATGGCCACGGTGGCCGCCGACAGGTCGAGTTCTGGCGGCGCCGGCGTGACCTTATCGAAGCGGGGGAGTGGGACCTCCGTGGCGTCGCGGTCGCCGGCGAGGCGGGCGAGGACGAGGTCGACGGCCCGCTCGGCCGCGTTGCGGTCGGCCATCCGGGGCAAGCGGGGGGCCAAGCCGACGAGGCCGTCGGCGGCAGTGAGGACCCCTCCCGCCAGCAGCTTCGTGACCGCGGCCGACAACGTGTCGAGCGCCGCGCCCATGAGCCGGGCCGCCTCGCCGGTGGCGATGACGGGGGCGGCGCCGGCCTCGTCGAGCCCGGGGTTGTCGGGGTGCATGGCCGCCACCGCCGGCATTCCGGCGGCCACCGAAGCGGCGGCGACACGGGCGCAGGCCAGCCCGTAGCGGCCGCTGGTGAAGGCCGGGCCGGCGACGACGAGGTCGGGCTGCTGGGCGGCGATGAGGGCGACGATCTCGGCGATCGACTCCGGGCGGCCGGCGGCGTCGTCGTCACCGCAGGACACGGTGGCCACGATCTCGTGGTCGGCGCCCAGGAGCTGGGCCAGGCGCCGGCCGGGGCCGACCGGGCCGGGTTGGGACGCCGGCGGCGACGCGGCCGCGTCCTCCCCGCCGGCGCCGAAGAAGAACAGGTTCAGGTAGTGGACGATGCGGGCCATCAGGACGCAGTGCCAGTCGCCGCTGTGCCAGTCGCCGCCGTGCCAGTCGCCGCCGTGCCGGTCGCCGCCGTGCCGGTCGCCGCAGTGCCAGTCGCCGGCGGAGAACAGGTCAGGCGGCCCCCGCCGAGGCAGCCCAGCGAGGCCAGGATGACCGCGGTCGGCAGCTCCATGGCCGAGGTGGCGGCCACGCCCAGCAGGGCCACCTGCTCGCCACCGAGCGCCCGCTCCATCGCCGGCAGCGCCAGCCGGGTGTCGTAGTTGCCCGTGCTGATCATGGCCGTGGCCCGCTCGGGCGCCACCACGATCGGTGGCCCGGTGCCGTCGGGCCCCGCCATCTCGGCGAACAGGCCGACGGTGGTGATGCCCATGTCCTCCAGGGCGTCCATCTTCAGGGCGACATCGGCATCGGCGTTGCCCCCGCCCTCCTTGGTGAGGATGGCCGCGTCGAACCCCGCGTCGGCGCACAGCTGGGCCGCGGCGGCGGAGATGCGGGCCTTCTCGGCGGCGGTGACCGGCTCGGGCGACAGGACCACGCCGGCGAAGGCCAGGTCGAGGCCGTGGCGGGCCCGGAGGGCATTGGCGACCGGGTGGTTCTGGTGGACCCACGTGGGGTTGCGCAGCGACGGGTGGCCGTACTGGCCGCTGACGACGGCACCGTCGTCGATCTCGGCCGGGTCGATCAGCGCCGGCGCCTTGCCGTTGAAGCTCTCGCCCCGCACGAACACGTCCTTGAACACGCCCTGGGTCTGGAGGTTGGTGACGGCGCCGATGCGGGGGAGCCCATCAACGGCGCCGGGATCGGGGACCGCCTCCTCCTCGTCGGGCGGGGCGTCGAGGGCGGCCTCGGCCAGCCAGGCGGCGAGGGCCAGGGAGCCGCGGCGCAGGACGTCGTCGACCTCGGCCCAGTCGGCGTCGGGGGCCGGCGTGAACTCGATCACCAGGTTGTGGGTGGCGCCGAAGGGCGACAGCTCGGCCGCCGGCCCCATCATGTCGATCACCGCCTCCTGGGCCCGGGGCAGGTAGCCGGCGACGACCACCGCCGCCCCCCGGAGCACGTGGGTGGGGCCGTCGACCGGCGCACTGTCGAGCCAACCGGGGAAGATCCCGCCCCCGCCGGCGCCCTTGGTGCGGGGCTCGACCACGTCGAGCACCTTCACGATGCGGACGGCCTCGCCCGGCGACGCCCAGGTGACATCGACGTGGGTTAGGCAGGACGCGGCCAGGAGCCGGCGGGCCTCCTCGCGGTCGACGGTCAGCTCACCATTGGCCCAGCTGGTGGCGTCGCCGAACCCGACGGCGCGCACACGATGGATCGACCTCGTCAGCACGCCTCGAACGGTACCGCGCCGCCCACCGAGGGGGTGCTGATGGCCGGTTGCGGTCTATTCCGCCCACGCCGGCTGGAGCCGTCCCGGCCGGAAGACCTGGCGGGGTGGCTCGGCGGCGAGGACCACCACGTGGTCGACCGCGGCCTGCACGACGCAGCGGCGCTCCTCGATGTCCATCGCCGCCCACCTGGCCCCGAGGGCCCGGCCGCTGCCGGCCAGCTCGCGAAGGGCGGACATGCGAGACAACCGGGTCACCTCGGCCTCTGCGGCCCGGACCCGATTGCCGACGCTCCGCTTGAGCGAGATCCACTCGTCCTTGCTGATCTGCCCCGCGGCCCAAAGCTCGCCGAGCTCCATGAGCCGTTGGCGGTGGGCGGCAAGCTCCCGGAGGGTCTCGCGGCCATCGACAGGTTCCGAGGCGCCCCCGGCCTTGATGTGGGCGAGCACCATGTCGCCGACGGCCACCTCGGCGTGGTCGGCGGTGACCGCGGTACCGGAGCACCCGCCGTGGGGGGGACCGGGGCACACGTAGAGGTCGGCGCCCCCGGCCCGTGGCATCCCGCGCATCGTCCCGCCGCAGCGCCAGCACCGCAGCAACCCGGTGAGGAGGTAGCGCCGGGTGGTCCGGCGCGGGCCCTTGCCCCGTGACGCGTGGAGGGCCAGCAGGCGGCCGTGGGTGTCGTCGTCGAGGATCTGGGGCGGGGCGACCAATCGCGGCTGCACCAACAGGCTCGACAGGGAGTTCACCCGCCACGGGCCGCCGCCAGCGGTGGTCAGGCCCCGTTCGTTCCAGTCCTTCACGACCGAGGACAGGGTCTCGCTGGCGAGTACCCGGGTCGCCGCCTCCCGGATGGCGGCCACCTCGACATCGACCGTCTGGGTGCGGTCCGCGGTGTGCCCGAAGGCCCGGCGGGTGGGCTGGGCCCGGAGCGCGTCGGGAACGGCGACGAGGACCGGGACCGCGGCGGGGCGTCGTGTCACCGGTTCCATGTCCCGCCCCTCACAATCCTGGTCAGGTCGCTCTCCTGGGTTGCCATTCACGGTTGCACGGGGCGTTCTCGTTTCCCCCCTTGCGACCTTTACGGACCCGCCCTCGCCTGCGGATGACCGGCGGACGGCACGTGGATGTCCTATTTCACTACGATTCTGCTGAAATAGATGTGTATTTCAGCAACCGGAGGTACGAAATAGAGCGCGACGAAACTGCCTGGAAAACAAGTATTGCTACGGACAGGAGCACGCAATACAATTCCGACCACATCCAGTGGTATCCGCTGGTGCCCACACCGCAACGTCGCAGCTCTGCCGTCGCAGCCGTGCGTGGGGGACCAGCCCAACCTATGCAGGGGGGAAGTATGACGAAGGGGTGGAGGTCGGCGGA
>JANMRJ010000067.1:0-2307 GCA_031370985.1 Acidimicrobiales bacterium | reverse complement strand
CAATAAGTTGTCCACAAGCGAAGCACGATTTATCCACTACTACCTGTGTACTTCGTACGGGTACATCATCGCAGTCACGCTAAGGCAGCGCGGGAAGCCCGGCGTCAACGTCGTCGGGGTGCGATGTCTAGGAGACTCGGTCACCTCAGCCACCGCCACTCCCACCCAACTCCCACCCGGCATGCAGGCTGTAGCGAAATAGCCGGCGGAGCCGTCCCGGGGCCGCCCGAGAACACTGAAGCTGTCGAGGCGCCGGGAAATGGGATTTCGAATATGGGACCATATAAGCCTGGTAGTCGTGGTTCCCTGTACTACAATGAATGCTGTGGCGTACGACTATAAGGTGCCGCTGAGGGACCAACTCTTCCTGCTCCCGCCGAGCATCGCCGACTGGCTGCCCGAGGAGCACCTGGTGTGGTTCGTCCTCGACGTCGTGGCCGTGGTGGACCTCACGGCGTTCCACGCCCGCCACCCCAACGACGGGGCGGGGCGAGCGGCCTATGACCCGGAGATGATGCTCGCCCTGCTCCTCTACGCCTACTGCCGGGGCCTGCGGTCCTCCCGTCGCATCGAGGCCGCCTGCCGCAGCGACCTCGCCTTCCGAGCCATCTGCGCCGAGCTGGTCCCCGACCACATCGCCATCGCCCGCTTCCGTGCCCATCACACCGAGGCCATCCGCGCCGTGTTCATCGACGTGCTGGAGCTGTGCGCCAAGGCGGGGCTCGCCTCCCTCGGGACCATCGCCATCGACGGGACCAAGATCGCCACCGACGCCGCCCTCGACGTCAACCGCACCGAGTCGGCCATCGTGGCGGAGGTCGACGCCATCCTGGCCCAGGCCGGCCGGACGGACGAAACCGAAGCCGTGGCCCCGAACCTCGGCGGTGAGCTCCCCACCGAACTGGCCCGCCCCGGCTCCCGCCTCGCCCGCCTTCGGGCCGCGCTCGCCGAGATCGAGGCGGAACGCGCCGCCCGCCAGCGCGTCGAGGCGGAGAAGGTGCAGCGCCTGGCCGCCGACGCGGCAGAAGGCAAGCGCCCCCGGGGAGCGGCCCCGGCCGGTCCCACCGAGGCGCTGGCCCGGGCGGAAGCCGATGTCGCCGCCCTGGGTGTCCGCAAGGACAAGGCGTCGACCACCCTGTCCAAGCTGGAGGCGACCTCTACATTGGGCAAGGCGGAGAAACGCCTTGCGGCTGCTCGAAAGGCGGCGGCGCAGGCGCCGAAACCCCCCGAGGCCCAGGCCAACACCACCGATCCCCAGAGCAGGATGATGAAGACGGCGACGGGGTGGCTGCAAGGCTTCAACGCACAAGCGGCAGTGAACGCCAACCAGGTGGTGCTGGCCTGCACCGTCACCCAGGACCGCAACGACGTCGCCCAGCTCGTCCCCATGATGGACGCGGTCGCCGCCAACGCCACCGCCGCAGGCATCGAGGGCGGACTCGGCACCGTCCTGGCTGACGCCGGCTACTGGTCGGAGACCAACGCCACCACTCCCGGACCCGATCGCCTCATCGCCACCTCCAAGGATTGGAAGCAACGCCGGGCGGCCCGGGAGATGGGCACCACCACCGGGGCGGCCCCCGAAGGGGCGACCACGCTGGAGGCGATGGAGCACCGCCTGCGCACCGAGGAGGGCGCCGCGGCCTACGGGCAGCGCTCCTGCACCGTCGAGCCGGTCTTCGGCCAGGCCAAGGAGAACCGTGGCGTCCGCCGCTTCATGCGCCGAGGACTGGCCGCGGCGGAGAGTGAATGGGCGCTGGTGTGCGCCACCGGCAACATCTTGAAGCTCTTCAGCCACGCCGATGGACGCAGCCTCGCCGCCGCGATCATCCCGGCGAGCTAAGTCTCCCGCCAAGAGCGAGCGTCCGGCCACGAGCAACCTTCCTCCACCTGCGGGGGGCGAGCTCGAACCGCCACGTGTCACCGGCCTCGCCGTCCCGGCCGTGTCCCGCAACTATCGCCTGACGTGGCTCAAACCGACGCCGCATATTGGTCCTGCTTGCCGGCCTTTGAGACTCGCCACCGAACCTGGGCATCGCCGCATATATGCACTAAGGGCTCACCCAGACCGGCTACCGAACGTCCTCCGAGCCTGGCCCGGAACGAATCCGCTACAGCCTGCAAGACGCCCGCCGGGCGGACGACCATCGCCGGCTGCGCCCGGGGCGACGAACCCAAGGCCAGTTTGCTCGGCGACCTATTCCGCGACGCTGCCCTTCCGGACCTGTTGGAGCGCTCGGCGGCCGTCCCCGCCTCCACCAAGGCGATCGTCGTCACCGAGGGCCTGGGAGACATCGAATCCCTTCG
>JANMRJ010000655.1:0-1503 GCA_031370985.1 Acidimicrobiales bacterium | reverse complement strand
GCTCGATTCCGAGCGCGACGGCGGCCTCGACCGGCGTGAGGTGGGGCGTGACGTCGGGCATGACGACCCGCCGACGGTCAGGCGGGCCCGAGCGCGATGCCGAGCTCGTCGAGCGACTCGTGGAGCTCGGCGGCGTCGCGGTAGACGCGGAAGGCACCGGCCGATCGCAGCTCGTCCTCGCCATACCCGCCGGTCAGCAGCCCGACGCTGAGCATGCCCGCCCGACGCGCCGCGAGCAGGTCCCAGACGGCGTCCCCGACGACATAGCAGTCACGGGCGGCAACTCCGAGCCGTTCCTGGCAGGCGAGGAAGAGGTCGGGCTCGGGCTTGGCCCGCAGGACGTCGCCCCGCTCGATCACGACCATGTCCGGCGGGCTGTCCAACACGTCGAGCGAGGCGTTGATCTCCGGCCGTCGTCCTGACGTCGCGATCCCGTGGGGGACGCCTGCCCGGCGGAGCGCCGCGAGCAGCTCGATCGCCCCGGGCAGCGGCCGCCGCTCCGGCAGGATCTCGCGAAACACCTCGCCGTGGCGGCGCTGGAGCGCCTCGGCTTCGTCCGGCTCGAGCTCGCGCCCGATCTCGCGCGCAACCGCCCGCGCGAACAGACCGCCGCTCATCCCGATCCGGCGGTGGATCCGCCAGCCGTCGACCGGGCTGCCGAGATCAAGCAGGGCGCGCTGCCACGCGAAGACATGGGCGTAGACGGTGTCGACGAGGGTTCCGTCCAGGTCGAAGATCAGTGCCTGCATCCGGGAAGGATGGCACGACCGGCCGCCGGGGTTGACGTCGGCGTGGCATCTGCTCGACGATCGATCCATGACCGCCGACGACGATCTCGACGCCCGCGAAGCAGAGCGGGTGCGGCGGCGCGACCGCGAGGCGGACGCGGAGCAGCGCGACCTCATGCGACCGGGCATGGGCAAGGTCTTCAAGCAGATCCAGGACGCACAGCGCAAGGCGGCCGACGAGGTCGCTCCGGCGCGTCGGAACCGCCGGGCGGACCGCCGGCCCTGATCGGCCCTTGCGTCCAGCCTCGCGACACGTCAATCGCCGTGCGCGATGGGTGCGCGCGCGCCATGATGGCGGGCGATGGGCCAGCCGTTCCTTCCCGTCGATTCGGAGCCGGACCTGCCGGCCTTCCAACGCCGGCCCGCGGGGTTCGCGAACGGACCGGGCCACATCGTCGTCTACGGCAATCCGGCCTTCAGGACCATGTTCGGCACTGCGGCCGTCGGCCTGCCGGCGCGCGAGACGATGCTCGACCTCCCGGCGGAAGCGTTCGCCCGGCTCGATGCCGTGCTCAGTGAACGGCGACCGCTCGCCCGCTGGGTGGACCGACTCGACGGGACGTGGCGGCTGACCGCGGTTCCGCGGCGCGATCCCGAGACCGGCGACGTCTACGGCGTCGCGTTCCACCTCCGGGCCCGCTCGGATCTGCCGATCATCGCTCCCGACTGACCCCGGCCGGTCGCGGCCGGTCGAGCGCGAGTCAGCGGCGGCGCG
>JANMRJ010000046.1:0-3023 GCA_031370985.1 Acidimicrobiales bacterium | reverse complement strand
TCTGCAAAACCTCTACTCACCGGTTCGAATCCGGTCGTCGCCTCCACAATCCGAGCACGGAACCGGTCCAAATGGGCCGGTTCTTCTTCGTTGTCGCGAGGGCGTTCCGTGACGCACCGCCCGTAGCTCGTCGCGCGTTCGCCCGGTCCGCGTCCTCCTCCGGCGTCCGACAGCGCCACAGCCCGAAGGACTCACGGGACGCAGCGCGATCGACGAGTCGAGCTACGAGCGATCCGATCAGGGCACCCGCCGCGCGCGCTGTCCTTTGATCCGACCCGCGGAGGACCGTGTGAGGGATGGTCCGCACGTCCACACGCCGTAAGACCCGTGGATCGTGGTGTCCGCTTTCGAGGGTCGCGATGGGCTGTTCGTGCGGACGAACGAGATGCCCGATCGTCCGCCTGCGGCCTCGCCGACGGCAGATCTGCTGACTTTCTTCTCTCTCGACCCGAGTGCGAACTCACCCGCACCGTGACCGCACGAAGAGGCACACCCGTCGCGAGGCGGCGTCGCAAAGCCAACGGGACTCGATGAGTCAGCCGGGCCGCCGAGACAGGAGGTGTGGCGGTGTCCGTGTCGATCGATGTCAACCCGATCGTCGCGATCGTCGGCATCGTCGTCGTCGCCGGGTGGCGGTCCAACGACGTCATCCGCCTGGTCAGGGAGCTGGTGCGGCGCGGCTAGGTGTGACAGCCGGACCGCCAGGCGACGACGGGCCGTGAGGCGGCCAGGTCCTCGTCCTGGAGATGCATGATCAAGTGGGTCTCGATCGAAACCATCACGCGGGACAGGCGACATACTGGTCGCATGGCAGTGCCCGACTACCAAAGCCTCATGCTCCCCATCCTTGAGTACCTCGACGACGGGTCGATCAGGACGACCGCGCCAGAGGTGTCGACTCATCTCGCCAACCGGTTCCACCTCACCCCCGAGGATCTGCAACAGATGCTCCCTTCGGGAACGCAGACGACTCTCGTCAACCGCACTCATTGGGCCGTCACCTACATGGTGAAGGCCGGTCTTCTGGAACGGCCCGCCAGGGCTCGTGTCTGCATCACGGATCGGGGTCACGAGGTAGTTATCTCGCACCCGGCGAAGGTCGACGTCGCATCTCTGCGTCAGTACCCGGAGTTCCGAGAGTTCCAGGCCAAGACGAAGCTGCAGGGGACGGTCGTCGCTGGGGTGGCAACGCCGGTCCTTGAACAGAACCCGGAAGAGCACCTATACGACACCTACGAGACGCTTCGCCAGTCGGTCGAGGCGGAGCTTCTCGATCGCGTGCAGTCCGAGTCATTCCCGTGGGAGACGTTCGAACAGCTCGTCGTCGATCTCTTGAGCCACATGGGTTTCGGGGTGAGCGGCGACGAGGCCGGCCGTCGAGTCACGAAGAAGTCCGGTGACGATGGCATCGATGGCGTCATCGACGAGGACCGGCTCGGCCTCGATGCGGTGTACATCCAGGCGAAGCGGTATGGGCCCAAGACGACGGTCGGGCGCCCGGCCCTTCAAGCGTTCGCGGGGAGCCTCGAAGGACAGCGTGCGTCGAAGGGCGTCTTCATCACAACCTCGTCCTTCACGTCCGAAGCCGAAGACTACGTCCGACGCATCTCGCGCCGTATCGTCCTGGTCGACGGCAAGATGCTCGCCCGCCTCATGTACGAGCACGGTGTTGGTGTCCGCACCCGTCGCGCTCTCGACGTCAAGCGAGTCGACGAGGCGTACTTCGAAGGCGACACCTAAGCCCTCTCCGGTACCAACAGCCGGTACCAACAGGGGCGCACAACAGAGGTCGTCGAGTGTTCGCCGTCGCCCATTCGTGTGCCAGTCGTGGCCTTCGGATGCATGATGGCCGCGGACCGCCGGTGCAGGTCGACTATGCTGGGGACCGTGCCGCCGACCCTGCCGCCGACCGGCGCGCGACCCTCCGCTCCGTCACCGGGTGAGCCTGTGCCCGCTGCTCCGAAACCATCCGGGCCGCAACCGTCGACCCGGCCCGGGATGGGTGCCACTCCGCACGAGACGGGGACCTCCTTCCGGGTCTGGGCGCCCCACGCGACGGCGGTGTCCGTCGTCGGAACGTTCAACGATTGGCAGGTTGCGACGAACCCGCTCGCCCGTGACGATCGCGGCCGGGCCGAGACGTGGTCCGCCGACGTCGCGGGCGTTCGGGCCGGCGACGAGTACCGCTTCGTCCTCCAGACGCCCTCCGGCGAGCGCAACCGGATCGACCCGCGGGCCCGTCGCCTGACCAATTCGGTCGGCAACGCGGTCGTCTACGACCCGGCTGCGTTCGACTGGGGTGACGCCGAGTTCCGCCAGCCGCCGTGGAACGATCTCGTCGTGTACGAGCTCCACGTCGGGACATTCAGCGAGGGTCTGCACGGCAAGCCCGGGACGCTCGAGGGCGTCCGCCACCGCCTCCCGTACCTCGGCAGCCTGGGCGTTGGTGCGATCCAGCTGATGCCGCCGTTCGAGTTCGCCGGCGACCGCTCGTGGGGCTACAACACCGCGTATCCGTTCGCGGTCGAGAGCACGTACGGCCCGCCGGACGATCTCAAGGCCCTCGTCCGCGATGCGCACGCGCAGGGGATCGCCGTGTTTCTCGACGTGGTCTACAACCACCTCGGGCCGACCGACCTGGACATCTGGCAGTTCGACGGCTGGGCGCAGAACGGCAAGGGCGGGATCTACTTCTACGAGGACGAGCGATCGACGACGCCGTGGGGCGACACCCGGCCCGACTACGGCCGCTCCGAGGTGCGGGCATTCCTCCGCGACAGCGCGATCCAGTGGCTCGAGGAGTTCCGCGTCGACGGCCTGCGCTGGGATGCGACCGCCTGGATCACGAGCATCTACGGCGGTGGCAGCAGCGCCCTGGACCGGATCGAGGACGGCTGGCGGTTCATGGCCGACGTCAACGCCGAGATCGCGGAGCGCTATCCGGGCCGGCTGACGATCGCCGAGGATCTCCGCTCGGATCTGACGATCACCCGGCCGCGCGCCGCCGGCGGTGCCGGCTTCGG
>JANMRJ010000653.1:0-16735 GCA_031370985.1 Acidimicrobiales bacterium | reverse complement strand
CACCCGTCCCGCCGGCACGACGATCGAGACCTTCGGGCAGGCGATCCTCGTGATGCGAGGACCCGACACCACCCCGTCGACGGTCACGATCTTCCGGGCCGGCGCCGGCATCGCCCGGTTCTCAGCCCGCCTCGCCGACGGCCGCAGCGTGCCGGCGTCGATCGGCTCCGACGGTTGGGGGTTGGTGGCCAGCGACGGGCGGATCGTCGCTGTAAGCGGCACCGACACGAACGGGCGCAGCGTGCCGGAGCGGCTCGTGGGCTGATCGGCCCGATTTCCCAAAGGCCGACCGGCAGGCGGTCGGTACTGTGGCGGCCGTGCCCCGCTTCTACGCCACCACGGCCATTGCCTATGTGAACGACGCGCCGCACATCGGCCACGCCTACGAGGTCCTGCTGGGCGACGGGATCACCCGGTGGCACCGCCTGCTCGGCGAGGACGTGAAGTACGTCACCGGCACCGACGAGTACGGGCTCAAGAACTCCCAAGCCGCCGAGGCCCAGGGCACCACCCCGCAGGAGCTGGCCGACCGCAACAGCGCCCGCTTCCGCGATGCCTGGGACGAACTGGGCGTGGCCTACGACGACTTCATCCGCACCACCGAACCCCGCCACACCAAGGCCGTCCAGAAGCTTCTCCAGGTCGTCTACGACAACGGCGACATCGAGAAGTCCACCTACGAGGGTCCCTACTGCGTGTCGTGCGAGGCCTACTACACGCCCGACGAGCTGGTCGACGGGAACTGCCCCGTCCACGCCCGTCCGGTCGAGTGGGTGCAAGAGGACAACTGGTTCTTTAAACTGTCGAACTACCAGCAGCGCCTCCTCGACTGGCACGAAGCCAACCCCGGCGCCGTCGTCCCCACCAGCCGGCGCAACGAGGTGCTGGCGTTCATCCGCTCGGGCCTGCGTGACATCTCGATCAGCCGGGGCTTCACCTGGGGCGTGCAGCTGCCATGGGACACCAGCCAGGTGGCGTGGGTGTGGTTCGACGCCCTGCCCAATTACGTCACCGCCGTCGGTTACGGCGAGGACGACGCCGCGTTCGAGCATTGGTGGCCGGCCGACTACCACCTGATCGGCAAGGACATCATCCGCTTCCATGCCGTGTACTGGCCGGCGATGCTGATGGCCGCCGGCCTGGAGCCGCCCCGCTGCGTGGCCGCCCACGGCTTCCTGCTGGTCAGCGGCGAAAAGATGTCGAAGACCAAGCTCAACCAGGTCAGCCCCCGCGACCTGGTGGCTGACTTCGGCGTCGACGCGGTCCGATGGCACTTCCTGCGCGATCTGCCGTTCGGGCCCGACGGCGACTTCTCCTACGAGGCCATGACGGCCCGGTACAACTCCGACCTGGCCAACAACTTCGGCAACCTGCTGTCGCGCGTGGCCACGCTGGTGGGCAGCAAGTGCGGCGGGGTGGGCCCGGCCGCGCCGGCCGACAGCCCGCTGGCCGCGGTGGCCGAGCGCGTCTACGCCAGCGCGGCGGCGGCGTGGGACCGGCTGGCCCCGTCCGAAGCGCTGGAGGCCACCTGGCAGCTGATCCGGGAGGCCAACGCCCACCTGGAGATCCACGAGCCGTGGAAGATGGAGCCGGGGCCCGAGGTCGACGCGGTGCTCGGCACCGGGATCGAGGCGCTGCGGATCGTGGCCGTGCTGGCCTCGCCGGCCATTCCCACCGCGGCCGGCGAGGTGTGGCGGCGCCTCGGTCTCCCCGGCACACCGGAGGAGCAGCGGCTACCCACCGCCGCGGCGTGGGGCGGGTACCCGGGCGGACTGGCCGTCGAGAAGGGCACGCCGCTCTTTCCCCGGCGGTAGGCAGGCGGTCAACCCGCTGGGCGAGCGAGCCGCCTACGGTTGACCCCTTATGTGGGCCGACAGCCATTGCCATCTTCAGTACGAGGGCATCACCGCCGACGCCTTGGCCTTGGCGGCCGAGGCCGGCGTGGGCCGGATCATCTGCATCGGCACCGACGCGCCGCAGTCCCAGAAGGCCATTGAGGTGGCCCGGGACCACCCCGGCTCGGTGTGGGCGACGGTGGGCCTGCACCCCCATGAGGCGGTGAACGGCACCGGCGGGATCGTCGCCCTGCTGGGCGCGCCGGAGATCGTCGGCATTGGCGAGTGCGGGCTGGACTACCACTACGACCACTCGCCCCGCCATGTCCAGCGGGAGGCGTTCGCGGCCCAGATCGGCCTGGCCAACGAACACGGGCTGGCCCTGGTCATCCACACCCGCGAGGCGTGGGACGACACGTTCGCCATCCTGGCGGCGGAGGGCGTGCCCGAACGGACGGTGTTCCACTGCTTCAGCGGCGGGCCGACCGAGGCCCGCCGCTGCCTCGATGCCGGCGCCAGCCTCTCCTTCAGCGGGATCATCACCTTCAAGACCGCCGGCGATGTGCGGGAGGCGGCGGCCATGACGCCGCTCGACCGGGTTCTGGTGGAGACCGACGCGCCATACTTGACCCCCGTCCCGCACCGGGGCACGCCGAACGGGCCGGCGTTCGTGACGCTAGTCGGCGCCGCGGTGGCCGCGGCCATGGAGGTGCCAGTCGAGGAGGTCGAGGCAGCCACCTGGGTCAACACCGCTGCCATGTTCGGTCTTCCGATCGGTTTGTATGCTTGATTTGGTCAGTGCTGTCTGTCTAGAGTCCCTTGGTCGCCATCGGATGGGGACACGAGACCCGGCGACCGACAAGCGGGGAAGCCACTGACAAGATCACGACGGGCGAGATCACGACGGGCGAGATCACGACGGTCGGGATCACCAAGAAATGCGCGGTCGCTGTACGCAGCCCTGCTGTGCCCGGTGGCGCTGGTCTTTGGGTTCGTCGGCCTGCGGAACCCTCCTGGGGACGCCTCGGCGGCGATTCGCGTGGGTTCCGCCTCGGGCGCCACTATCCCGGCGGACCTGGCCGCCCCGCAGACGCCGGCCCCTGCCAAGCAGGTCTCGGTGTCCGGCGCCATCTCCCTGCCGGAGCTGGTCGCAGAGCTCCGAGCCCGGGACGCCACCTCGACCACCCGACCCCGCACGACCACGACGACCATCAAGAAGGCGGTCACGACCACGGCGGCGCCGCGGTCGACGACGACAGTGAAGTCGCCGGCGGCCGGCGCCCCGACGACGGCATCGATCACCCCCCTCGCCCCCGTGACCACACTGCTGGCCGCCATGGTGCCGCCGGCCGTGGCCGTGCCCGGCGCGGTGACGCGGACCGACAGCGGCGTGGCGTCGTGGTTCCACGCGCCTGACGGCACCTGCGCCCACCGCAGCCTCCCCATGGGCACGATGATCAAGGTCACCCGGATCCCGTCGTCGGGTTCTGTGGGCGGCGCTTCAACCACGTGCAAGGTCAACGACCGCGGCCCGACGGTGGCGACCGGGCGCTTGATCGACCTCTCCGACGACACGTTCGAGAAGTTGGCGTCCAAGGAAGACGGGCTGATCGACGTGCGGATCGAGTGGTAGCCCGGGCCGCCTAACGTCCGGCCGGTGACCCTCAGCGGCGCCGACGTCCGTCGGCTGCTCGATCAGCACGGCCTGGCACCCAGCCGGGCTCGCGGCCAGAACTTTGTCGTCGACCCCAATACGGTGCGGCGGATCGCCCGGTTGGCCGGCGTCGGGCCGGGCGACCGGGTGGTCGAGATCGGCGCCGGCCTCGGGTCGCTGACCCTCGCCCTGGCCGAGACCGGCGCCTCGGTAACAGCCATCGAGATCGACGGCGGGCTGCTGCCGGCGCTGCGGTCGGTGGTCGAACCGGCCGGCGTGACGGTCGTCGAGGGCGACGCATTGCGCCTGGACTGGGCCGCGTTGCTCGGCGCCGGGCCCTGGGTGTTGGTGGCCAACCTGCCCTACAACGTGGCCACGCCTCTCGTGGCCGACCTGCTCGACGGGGTGCCCGCCATCACGCGGATGCTCGTCATGGTGCAACGCGAGGTCGGCGAGCGCTTGGCCGCCGGCCCCGGCACCGAGGCCTACGGGGCGGTGTCGGTGAAGGTGGCCTACTGGGCGACGGCGAAGGTCGTGGGGCGGGTGCCGCCCACGGTGTTCCACCCCGTCCCCAAGGTGACCTCCGCGCTCGTGCGCATCGACCGGCGGCCGTCGCCGGCGGTGGGCGGCAATGTCGACCCGGCCTGGCTGTTCACCCTGATTAGGACTGGTTTCGGCCAGCGCCGGAAGATGCTGCGCCGGTCGCTCGCGGGCCTGGTGGGGCCAGAGGCGTTCGAGGCCGCCGGCATCCGTCCCGAGGCCAGGGCCGAGGAACTGGCGGTGGGCGACTGGGGGAGACTGGCGGCGTGCACGTCGAGCGGGCTCCCGCCAAGCTGACCGTCTCGCTCCGGGTGACCGGCGTGCGCGACGACGGCTACCACCTCATCGACGCCGAGATGGTGACCCTGGACTACGGGGACGTGCTGGAGATCGGCGAGGGCGACGGGCTGGAAGTGGTCGGGCCGTTCGCTGCCGGCGTGCCGGTCGACGGGTCGAACCTGGTGCAGCGGGCGCTGGGCGCGGTGGGCCGGCGGGCCTTCGTCCGGCTCGACAAGCAGGTGCCGGCCGGCGCCGGCCTGGGCGGAGGCTCCTCCGACGCCGCTGCGGTCCTCCGGTGGGCCGGCTGCACCGATGCCTCGCTGGCCGCGTCGCTGGGCGCGGACGTGGCGTTCTGCCTCGTTGGGGGCCGAGCCCGGGTGCGGGGCGTGGGCGAGGTGGTCCAGGCCCTGCCGTTCGAGCCTCGGACGTTCACCCTCCTGGTGCCGCCCGTCGCGGTGTCCACCCCGCTTGCTTATCGGGCGTGGGACGACCTGGGCGGGCCGACGGCCGGCGACGGGTCGGTCAACGACCTGGAATCGTCGGCGCTGGTGGTCGCGCCGGCGCTGGCGTCATGGCGCGACCAGCTGGCCGAGGCGACGGGCTGCCGGCCGCAGCTCGCTGGCAGCGGTGGGACCTGGTTTGTGGAGGGCGACTTCCCCGGCGAGGCCCGGATCGTCGCCCGGACCGTGGCGGGCGAAAGGGCGCTCTAGCCCGGCGCTAGCGCTGCTACTTCCCGGCGCGACGCTGCCAGCGGGTGGCCTTCAACATCTTCTTGTGCTTCTTTTTGCGCATGCGCTTGCGGCGCTTCTTGATCAACGATCCCATGAGCGGCGTCAGGCTAGCGGGTGTTGCGGCCCGCGTGAAATGGAGCCTCGGCCGCCGGGCGCTCTACCCCAAAGGACCGGGTACACTCGTTCTTCGCAGCCACTCGGGGCACTCACCAGTGCGCCGGGGGCGGTCGGGGCTCGGTTTCCTCCAGCCCGGCGGAAGGAGCTTGGATGTTGCGAGTCGTCAAGTGGCTTGGGATGGTGGTAGGCGGCGCCCTACTCGCCACCGGCGGTTCCCTACTGATCACTGGCGTTGCCAGCGTCCAGGTCGCCGCCTGCCCGTGCACGATCTTCGACAACACCACGCCCGCGGTAGCATCCGCAGCCGATTCGAACGCCGTTGAACTCGGCGTCCGGTTCCAGGCGACCGGCCCCGGGTCCATTACCGGCCTGCGCTTCTTCAAGGGCCCAGCCAACACCGGCACCCACGTCGGCCACCTGTGGACCAACGCGGGCACGCCGTTGGCCACCGCCACGTTCACCGCCGAAACCGCCAGCGGGTGGCAGGAGGTCGCCCTGGCATCGCCGGTGGCGATTGCTGCCAACACCACCTACGTGGCCTCGTACTTCGCCCCGAACGGCGGCTACGCCGTCAACACGAACTACTTCACTACCGGGGTCGTCAACGGTCCGCTGGTGGCCCTCGCTGACGGCTTCGATGGTCCCAACGGCGTCTTCGAATACGGCCCATCCGGCGGGTTCCCCACCGGCACGTTCAGTTCCGCGAACTATTGGGTCGACGTGGTGTTCCAGGCGGACCAGGCGCCGGCCTTCACCAGTGCCAACACCACGACCTTCACCGTCGCCAGCCCCGGGAGCTTCACGGTGACGGCCACCGGGTTCCCGTCCCCGGCCCTGAGCCTCACGAGCGGGACGCTGCCCGCTGGGGTCACCTTCGCCCCGGCGACTGGCGTGCTGAGCGGCACCCCGGCGGCCGGCTCGGGCGGGGCCTATCCCCTGAGCTTCACGGCATCCAACGGCGTGGCGCCGAACGCCACCCAGAGCTTCACCCTTGTTGTCAACAGCCCGACCACGGTCTCCGTCACCTCGTCCAGCAACCCGTCGGCCCTCGGCGAGGCCGTTACGTTCACAGCCACCGTCGCGTCGCCGTCGGGTACACCGACGGGAGGCACCGTCCAGTTCAAGGACGGAGCCGCCAATCTCGGGGCTCCTGTCCCCCTCGTCGGCGGAACGGCCAGCCTGACCACCACCAGTCTCGGGGTGGGTACCCACCCCATCACCGCCGTCTACAGCGGTTCGGGCCTCTTCCAGCCCAGCTCCTCGGCCCCGATCAACCAGACGGTCAGCGCCACGCTTCCCTGTACGCAGACCTTCACCGGCCCGGTCGGCCCCCTCACCCTCGGTCCCGGGCGGTGGTGCATCAGCAATGCCAAGGTGAACGGCCTCACGGTCCAGTCCGGAGCGGCGGTGACCATCACGAACTCCCAGATCGTCGGGCCCATGACCTCGACGGGAGCGGCGTCGCTGCGCATCTGCGGCTCGCAGATATCCAAGGGCCTCAACGTTTCCGGCTCTACCGGGTACGTCCTGATCGGCGACATCGCCAGCGGCTGCGCCCGCAACGACGTGAGCGGCAGCCTCATCCTGCAGGGCAATGCGGGAGGCGTCCACGTATCCGACAACCGCGTCGCCGGCAGCGTCACCTTCGACAGCAACAGCGGCACCGGTCCGCTCCCTGGCGATACCGGGCCGCTGCTTTCCGCCAACCAGATCGCGAACGCCCTCGCGTGCGCCAGCAACACCCCTGCCCCAACGAACAATGGGCGTCCGAATACCGTCTACGGGACAAGGAGCGGACAGTGCGCGAACCCTGGCTTCTGAGTCGGGACCCGTCGCAGCAGTAGGACGGCGGATACGGCTCTGACGGTGAGCTCGGACCACCCGCACCGTCGTTCGGTGACCTTTCGATGCTTGACATGCGCTCGTAGGTCGGCGACACCTACCACGGCTGTCCGTGTATCGAGGTTCCGACGAAGCGCCGACCTGAACCTGCAGATCGATGCTGGTGCGAGCCTCACCGCGGCGATTCAGGCCTTGGCCAGGTAGCGTTGAGCCGGAGCGATCGGGAGTCGTCCAACGGTAGGACATCTGGTTTTGGTCCAGAGAATGGGGGTTCGAGCCCTCCCTCCCGAGCCAGCCCTCCGTCGCTTCGGGCTGCCGACGAGGTAGAACAGGGTCATGCGGCTTCGTCCTCTCTCGGCTGTGGTCATGGCTGCGGGGGAGGGCACGCGGATGCGCTCGGCGCTTCCCAAGCCCCTCCACCCCCTCTGCGGGCGCCCCATGCTGCTCCACGTGCTCGACGCCCTCAGCGAGCTGCTGGTCGACCGGGCCATCGTCGTCGTCGGCCACGGCGCCGAGCGGGTGACCAAGACCCTCCAGGAGTACGGGCCCCCCGACCTGATCATCGATTTCGTCGACCAGCACGTGCAGAGGGGCACCGGTGATGCCGCCTCGGTGGCGCTGACCGCCTTCCCCACCGACGACGACTCCGACGATGAGGACATCGTCATTCTCCCGGGCGACACACCCCTCGTCCGGCCGTCGACGCTGGGTACGCTCGTCCACGCCCACCGGGAGGCCAACGCCGCGGCCACCGTGCTCACCGCCCGCATGCCCGATGTCAGCGGCATGGGCCGGGTGGTGCGGACCAAAGACGGTCGAGTCAGCCGCATCGTCGAGGAGCTCGACGCCACCGAGGCCGAACTCGACATCGACGAGGTCGGCACCTCGATCTACTGCTTCCGCCGCAGCCTGCTCGCCCCTGCCCTCCGCCGCCTCTCCCCCGAGAACGCCCAGGGCGAGTACTACCTGACCGACGTGGTGAGCGTGCTCCACGACGCCGGCCACAAGGTCATCGCCGTCGAGTGCGAGGACCCGGCCGAGGCCGTCGGCGTCAACGACCGGGCCCAGCTGGCCGCGGCCGAGGCCGAGCTGCGCCGGCGGATCAACCAGCGCTGGATGCAGGTCGGCGTCACCATGGTCGACCCGGAGCGGACCTACGTCGATGCCGGCGTGCGCCTGGCCCCCGATGTCACCCTCTTCCCCGGCACCATCCTCCAGGGCCGAACCGTCGTGGGTCAGGGCGCGAAGATCGGCCCCCACGTCCGCTTGGTCGACTGCGCCGTCGGCGAGGGCGCCAACGTCGAGCAGTCGGTCGGCTACGACGCCGTCGTGGGGCCGTCGGCCATCGTCGGCCCGTTCGCCGTCCTGCCGCCCGGCAGCCATATCTCCGCGGGCACGACGACCGGCTCGTTCTACACTGCGGCGGCAGGCGACGAGGAGAGCGTGTAACAGCCGACGATGGAGCTGGTCACCAAGAAGCGACTCGAGCTCTTCTCAGGGCGCTCCAACCCAGAGTTGGCTGCTGACATAGCCACTGCCCTCGGCGTCAAGCTGGGCGAGCCGAACCTCTCCCAGTTCGCCAATGGCGAGATGTACTGCCGGTTCGAGGAGTCGATCCGGGGCGCCGATGTCTTCATCGTCCAGAGCCACGGCAGCCCGGTGAACGAGGCGATCATGGAGCAGCTGATCATGATCGACGCGGCCAAGCGGGCCTCGGCCAAGCGGATCACCGCCGTCTGCCCCTACTACGGCTACGCCCGCCAGGACCGCAAGGCATCCGAACGCGAGCCGATCACGGCCAAGCTCCTGGCCGACATCCTCACCGCCGCCGGCGCCGACCGCATGGTGAGCCTCGACCTCCACTCGGGCCAGATCCAGGGCTTCTTCAACGTCCCGGTCGACCACCTGACCGCCATGCCCGTGCTGGCTGACTGGGTGTCGGCCAACCTCGGCAGCGACGTGGTGGTCGTCTCGCCCGACGCCGGCCGCTTCAAGGTGGCCGAGCGGTTCGCCCAGATGCTCGAGGCCGATGTCGGCTCGGTGGCCAAGCGCCGGCTCCGGGGCGTGGCCAACCAGGTCGAGGCCCTCGACGTCATGGGCGACGTGGCCGGCCGCATCTGCGTGCTCGTCGACGACATGATCGACACTGCCGGCACCATCTGTGCGGCCGCCGATCAGCTCGTGGCCCACGGTGCCAGCGAGGTCTACGCCATGGCCACCCACGGTGTGCTGTCGGATCCGGCCATCGACCGCCTCAAGAACTCGGTCATCACCAAGGTCGTCATCACCGACACCCTGCCCCTCGCCGATGACCGCCTCATCGACAAGATCGAAGTGCTGTCGGTGGCCAACATCATCGCCGATGCGCTCCGCGCCGTGTTCGAGGACCGCTCCGTCTCGGAGATCTTCGGCGGAGCAAATCAGACGTGACCGGCCCGGGAGGCCGGTCCCAAGACATTCAGGCCGGGCGCTAGCCCGGCCTGAGCCGGCTGGCCGGCACGGGAGGCCGGCCCATGCGTTCTGCACCTAGACTGTCCCGCCATGGATGAGGTTTCTCTGGTCGCGGATCTCGGGCGGGTCAAGGGCAGTTCGGAGTCACGCCGGCTCCGCGTCGCTGGAAAGGTGCCCGGCGTGCTCTACGGGCACGGGATCGACCCGATCGACGTGAGCGTCGGCAGCCGTGAGCTTCGGGCCGCCCTCACCTCCGATTCGGGGCTCAACGCCCTCATCTCGCTCGATGTCGATGGCAACAAGCACCTGGCCATGGCCCGCCAGCTCCAGCGCCACCCGGTGCGCCGGTCGATCGACCACGTCGACTTCGTGGTCGTCCGGCGCGACGAGATCATTTCCGCCGAGGTGCCCGTGCACCTCGTCGGCGAGGCCCTCGAGGTCGAGCGGGCCGACGGCCTCGTCGAGCAGAACCTTCACTCCCTGCTCGTGCACGCCAAGCCGGCCGACATCCCCAACGCCATTGAGGTCGACATCTCCGAGCTGTCGATCGGCGAGGCCATCCGCGTGGCCGACATCAAGCTGCCGGCCGGGGTCACGACCGACGCGGACCCCGAGGAGACGGTTGTCGCCGGCGCCGCGACCCGCGCTGCCACCGTTGCCGAGGACGGCGCCGCGGCCCCCGAGGCCGGCGGCGACGCCGGCGGGGGCGACGAAGGCTAGGCCCTGCAACGCGAACGCACGGGCGAGGCCGCCCACCTCCTCGCCATCGGGCTCGGCAACCCCGGCGAGGAGTACGACCACACCCGTCACAACCTCGGTGCCGATGTCATCGGGCTTCTCGCCAGCCGCCACGGCGCCCCGATGCGGCGGGGCAAGGAGCGGGCACTGGTGGCCGAGGCCCGCATCGGCGGGAAGCTCCTGGTCCTGGCGTTCCCCCAAACGTTCGTCAACCTCTCGGGCGAGTCGGCGGCACGGCTCGTCCGCCGCTACGGGCTGGAGGGGGACATGAGCAGGATCGTCGTGGTCCACGACGAGCTCGACCTCCCGCCGGGACGGGTGAAGATCAAGGAGGGCGGAGGGACGGCCGGTCACAACGGCCTGGAGTCGATCCGTTCCCACCTCCACTCCGGGGCGTTCATCCGGGTGCGGATCGGCATCGGCAAGCCCCCCGGCCGCCTGCAGGGCGCCGACTTCGTGCTCAAGCCGGCCCGCAAGGCCGAACAGATCGAACTCGACGTGGCCACGGTGGAGGCGGCTGAAGCGGTCGAGCTCATCTTCTTCGAAGGCCTGACCGCGGCGATGAACCGGGTCAACACGGCCTAAGCCCCAACCGGGGTCATTCGACATCGTCAGGGCGCGGTGAAGAGTCCCCCCCGAAGCGCGGAGAAACCGCTTGACCTGGCCCCAGGGGCCAGGTTTTACCGTCAGGTCATGACCATGACCGATGCCCATACGTGCAGCTGCGGCTGCTCGACCAACACCGATGTCATCGCCGGCTCGGCCTCGTGCGGCTGCGGCGAGGGCGGCTGCGGCGAAGCCCGCCCCAAGAGCCGCGACGAGGAGATCGCCGACCTCCTGACCCTGCGCCAGACCGTCGACAAGCGCCTCACCGAGCTCAGCGAGAAGTAACCCAGCGAGGCCCCGCCGGCGTCGCCGAACCCCGGCGCCGGCGGGGTCCACCCCCGCCAGTACCCTCGACGCCGATACCCTCGACGGAGTGCCTTCCGCCGAGGGGGCCGCCGGCGCCAGCGCCCTGCGGTCCCTCCCTCCCCTCCTGCGCCACCACCCGGCTCTCGCCGGCCTGGCCGGCGCGTCCACGGCCGTGCTCGCCGTGCCCGAGGCGGCCAGAGCCTTCACCATCGCCGGCCTCGCCACCCTGAGCGACCGTCACCCGATCGTGGTGGCCATGCCGACCAGCACCGATGCCGAGCGGCTGGCGGGGGATCTGCGGGCCTTCCTCGGCCCCGACGAAGTCGATCTGTTTCCGGCGTGGGAGACACTGCCCTTCGAGCGGGTCAGCCCCAGCGTCGAGGCCATGGGCCGGCGCCTCCGCACCATGTGGCGCCTCCAGCGACCAGAGCGTTCAGGCCCGCAGCCTGGAAGCCGGATGCCGAGGGTCCTGGTCGCCCCCGTGCGGTCCATCGTCCAGCGCCTCGGGCCCCACGTCGAGGAAGTCACCCCCGTCGTCGTGACCCGCGGCGACCAGGTCGACCCCATCGACCTCGTCGAGCGCCTGGTCGTCGCCGGCTACCGGCGGGAGCCGCAGGTCGAGCACCGGGGCGAGGTAGCCCGCCGGGGGTCGATCGTCGATGTCTTCCCCTCCACGGCCGACGTGCCCGTCCGCATCGACCTGTGGGGCGACGAGGTCGACCGCCTGACCACGTTCTCGGTCAGCGACCAGCGCTCCACGGGCGACATCGAGCGGGTGGAGATCTTCGGGTGCCGCGAACTCATCCCCACCGAGGATGTCCGCCGGCGGGCGGCCAGCCTCATCAAGGCCGAGCCGTGGGGGCGGGAGCAGTGGGAGCGGCTCTCGGAGGGGGCGACGTTCGAGGGCATGGAGTCCTGGCTTCCATGGCTGACCAGCAGCGAGCACGTCCTGTTCGATCTGGTGCGCGACAACGCGTTGCTGCTCCTCGTCGAGCCCCGCCGCATGCGCGACCGGGCCAAGGACCTCCTCAACGAGGAAGCGTCGCTGGCCGCCAGCCTGGCCCAGACCTGGGGCGCCGGCGCGGAGAGGGAGTGGCCGCGCCTTCACCTGCCCTTCGACCGCCTGCTGGCCCACACCTCGGCGCCGGCGTGGTCGATGATCCCGGTGGCCGAGGGACCCGACACCACAGCCATCGAGGCCCGGGGCTGGGATCCGGTGTTCGGCGACGGCACCCGCCTCGCGGCCCACGTGGCCGACCTGCTGGGCCAGGGCTACAAGGTGATCGTCGCCGCCGACGGTCCCGGCTCGGCGGTCCGGCTGGCCGAGACGTTCCGGGAGCACGGCGTCGACCTGCCGGCCCTCGGGTCTACAGCAGGCGGGACCGACGGCAGCCGATCGGGCGTCACCGTCGAGCCGCTCGAGCGCGGCTTCATCCTCCCCGACATCAAGCTGGCCGTCCTCGTCGAGGGCGACATCACCGGCCGGCGCCGGGTCCACCGCCGGCCCCGGCCCCGCCGCACCGACGCCGCCGGCTTCTTCGACGACCTCAACCCCGGCGACTACGTCGTCCACCACTCCCACGGCGTGGCCCGCTACGCCGGTATGGTCCGCCGGGCCATCGGCGGCTCCGACCGGGACTACCTGCTGCTGGAGTTCCGCGGCGCCGACAAAATCTACGTCCCCTCCGAGCAGATCGACCTCGTCCGCCACTACACCGGCGGCGACTCGCCCACCCTGTCGCGGATGGGCGGGGGCGACTGGCAGCGGACCCGGTCGAAGGTCCGCGCCGCGGTCCGCGAGATCGCCGAGGAGCTCGTCGCCCTCTACCGCATACGGGTGTCCAGCGCCGGCCACGCCTTCCCGCCGGACACGCCGTGGCAGCTGGAGCTGGAGGAGGCGTTCGAGTACATCGAAACGCCCGACCAGGCCAAGGCCATCGCCGATGTCAAGGCCGACATGGAAGCCGCCGTCCCCATGGACCGCCTCGTCTGCGGCGACGTGGGCTTCGGCAAGACCGAGGTGGCGCTGCGGGCCACGTTCAAGGCCGTCCAGGACGGCATGCAGGTCGCCGTCCTGGTGCCCACGACGCTGCTGGCCCAGCAGCACTTCGGCACCTTCTCCGAGCGCTTCGCCGGCTATCCGGTGCGAGTCGAGGTCCTCTCCCGGTTCCTGACCCCGGGCCAGGCCAAGAAGGTGGCCGAGGGCGTTACCGACGGATCGGTCGACGTGGTCATCGGCACCCATCGCCTCCTGTCGGCCGACGTGAAGTTCAAGAAGCTGGGGCTCCTGGTGGTCGACGAGGAACAGCGCTTCGGCGTGACCCACAAGGAGGCGATCAAGAAGATGCGGGCGGATGTCGACGTGCTGACGCTCACCGCCACGCCCATCCCCCGCACGCTGGAAATGAGCCTCACGGGCATCCGCGACCTCACGATCCTGAACACGCCGCCGGCCGAGCGCCAGCCGATCCTCACCTACGTCGGCCCCTACGACGACCGCGCCGTGGCCGAGTCGATCCGCCGCGAGCTCCTGCGCGAGGGGCAGGTCTTCTTCGTGCACAACCGGGTGCAGTCGATCGACCAAGTGGCCGCCGACCTCGGAGACATGGTCCCCGAGGCCCGGATCGCCGTCGCCCACGGCCAGATGGACGAGGGCCAGCTCGAGCGGGTCGTGCTCGACTTCTGGGAGGGCCAGTACGACGTGCTGGTCTGCACCACCATCATCGAGTCGGGCATCGACATGCCGACGGTAAACACCCTCGTCGTCGACCGCGCCGACCTGATGGGCCTGGGCCAGCTCCATCAGTTGCGGGGCCGGGTCGGCCGCGCCGGCCAGCGGGCGTATGCCTACCTGTTCTTCCCGCCCGAGCGCGAGCTGACCGAAACGGCCTACGAGCGGCTCAAGACGATCGGCGAGCACACCGAACTGGGTTCGGGGTTCAAGATCGCCATGCGCGACCTGGAGATCCGCGGCGCCGGCAACCTGCTCGGCGCCAACCAGTCCGGCCACATCGCCGCGGTGGGCTACGACCTGTACGTGCAGATGGTCAGCGAGGCGGTCGCCGAGCTGAAGGGCGAGCCGGTGAAGGTGCCGGCGGAGATCAAGCTCGACATCCCGATCGACGCCCACCTGCCCGCCGACTACGTGCCCGGTGGCGAGCAGCGCCTGGAGGCCTACCGCCGCCTGGCCGCTGTGCAAGCCCAGTCCGAGGTCGACGACGTCGGCGCCGAGTGGGCCGACCGCTACGGGCCGCTGCCGGCGCCGGCCGAGGCCCTGATCACCGTGGCCCGGCTGCGGGCCGAGTGCGTGCGCACGGGCGTGAAGGAGGTCACCGTCGCCCGCAACGTCATCCGCATGTCGCCCGTGGTCCTCAAGGTCAGCGCCCAGATCCGACTGCAACGACTGTCGCGCGACGCGGTCTACAAGGAGGACCTGGGTCAGCTGGTGGTGCCGGTGATGCGGGGGGCAGAACCCGTGACCGCGGTGCTGGCCCTCCTCGGCCAGCTCTTCCCGCCGGAGTAATCGCCAGACCGGCAAACGGCGTCCTGGGCTGGGCCAGCCAGAGGGCCGCCCGGATGACGTTCGGAGCACCGGGTACCATCGTTCTCCCGTGAGACGCCTCTTGAACTTCTTCGCCGCGCCCGTGGGCGCGCTGGCCCTGCTGGCCACGGCCTGTGGCTCCGTGTCGCCGTATGCCGCCAAAGTCGACAACCGCTCGATCAGCCAGGGCGAGCTCGAGACCGAGCTGCGGTCGATCGCGGCCAACGGTCCCTACCTGGCGCTGATCGAGTCCCGCCAGCAGGTGAAAGGCACCGGCGCCGGCACCTTCGATGCCGCCTTCACCGCCCTGGCCCTGACCCGCCAGATCTACTACCAGCTCATCGGCACCGAGCTGGCCAGGCTCAAGCTCGCCATCAGCGCGTCCGACCTCGCCGCGGCCCGGGCCACCGTGATCGAGCAGATCCAGGGCGAGGACATCTTCAAGGACTTCCCCAAGTCCTACCAGGACGAGCTGGTCCGCCGGCAGGCGCAGCTCGACCTGCTGACGCTAAACCTCAACGGCCAGACCGGCTCGGCCGACGACGCGGCCAAGGCGTACTACGACGCCCACAAGGACGCCTTCGCCAGAGCCTGCGTGAGCCACATCCTTGTCGCCACCCGCGAGCAGGCCGACGACGCCAAGGCCCGGATCGCCCGGGGTGAGGACTTCGTCGCCGTGGCCAAGGCGACCTCGACCGACGCCCAGAGCGCCATGAAGGGCGGCGAGCTGGGCTGCGACATCAATGCCGACACCGGCTTCGTGCCGGAGTTCCTCCTGGCCGTGCTCGCCCAGCCGGTGGGCGAGGTGGGCGCGCCGGTGCAGACGCAGTTCGGCTTCCACGTGATCAAGGTCACCTCGCGGGCCGTCCCCCCCTTCGACGACGTGAAGGCCCTGGCCCGCCAGAAGCTGACCGACAACGGGCAGGAGAAGCTCCTGACCTGGCTGCAGGCGACGATCAGCAAGGCCAAGATCGAGATCAACCCGCGCTACGGCACGTTCAACAAGGAAGGCGCGTCGCCCGGGGTCGTGCCGCCGTCGCGGCCGGCCGACGCTACGTCCACGACGGTCCCCCTGATCCCCGGCCCGGCGGCGGGCGCCACACCCCGGCCGTGACTGCGCGCCGCCTTCGGTGGTGCCATTGACGGTCGTGGTCGTCGGGCTTGGCCCCGCCGGGCCGGACCTGCTGACGACCGCCACCGTCGAGGCGCTGGCGTCGGTCTCCCACCGCTACCTACGCACCACCCGCCATCCCGCGGCGGTCGCCGTCGCCGGCGCCACGTCCTTCGACGGGCTGTACGAGACCGCCGACAGCCTCGAAGGGGTCTACGCCGGCATCGTCGACGCCCTGGTCGAGGCCGCGACCGACCACGGGACCGTCCTGTACGCCGTCCCCGGGTCGCCGTTGGTCGCGGAGCGCACCGTCGAGCTGCTCCGGGCCGATCAGCGGGTGGCCGTGCGGCTGGTGCCGGCGCTGTCCTTCCTCGACCTGGCGTGGGCCGCCCTCGGGGTCGACCCTGTAGCCGTTGGGGTACGGGTCATCGACGGCCGGCGCTTCGCGGTGGAGGCGGCCGGCGAGCGGGGGCCGCTGCTCGTCGCCCAGTGCGACACCCGCCAGGTGCTCTCGGACATCAAGCTCACCATGGACGACGCGGGAGAGGTAACGGTCCTGCAGCGCCTCGGCCTCCCCGACGAGTCGGTCACGACCGTCGCCTGGGCCGACCTCGACCGGGAGGTGGAGCCGGACCACCTCACGTCGATCTGGCTACCGGCGTCGGCGCCGGCGGTCGCACGGGAGGTGGCCCGGTTCGACGAGCTCGTCCACACCCTCCGCCAACGCTGCCCGTGGGACCGGGAGCAGACCCACCGCACCCTGACCCGTCACCTGTTGGAGGAGACCTACGAGGTCCTCGAGGCCATCGAGGCACTACCATCCCATCCTGAAGATCCAGGGGCCGGCGAAGGGTTCGAGCACCTGGAGGAGGAGCTGGGCGACCTGCTGTTCCAGGTCGTGTTCCACGCCACCCTCGCCGCCGAGGAGGGCCATTTCACCCTGGCCGACGTCGCCCGCGGCATCCACGACAAGCTCGTGCACCG
>JANMRJ010000011.1:0-2546 GCA_031370985.1 Acidimicrobiales bacterium | reverse complement strand
GGTTACGTGGGGCCGGTGGGTGTGCCCGTCAACGACGCCAGTGTTCGGCGCCCGAGCCAGGTCGACGAGCAGGTCGATGGCGTCGGCTCCCTGCTGGTGCGCCGTCCGAAAGAACGTCATCATCCGGCCCTGGGTTCCGGCTCCTGCATCACTGCGGTTGCCGCCCCACACCTTCCGGTTCACTACCGCGGGCCTCACCCCTTGCTCACCCCGCCAATTTGTAGCATCGACGCCGTCGGTGGTGAGGAAGGTGAACAGTGCGGCCCGCTCGTGGCGGAGGTGCTTGACCAGCTTGCGGTTGGCGTCGTGGGGATGAGGTCGCTCGAGGAACATGTCGATGCGCTCGCCGATGTCGACCACCGCTGCGGCCCGGCCGGCGGCGTCGAGGTCCCGGGCCTCAAGGGCTTCCAGGAGAAAGTCACGGACCTCGCGGGGCGTGCCCCGGGCCCAGCCCGGCAGGTCCTCGATCATCTCGTGAGTCCGCCGTAGGAGATGGGCCAAGCAGGTTTGGTGGCTCGCCGCCTTGTAGCTGTTGTAGACGACATAGCCGTCCCGGACCACCGTGCCGGCGTAGTCGGCGGGGACGAGGTTGACGGCCGCGTCGAAGTCCCGGGCATGCGCCACGTCATAGACGGTGGCGTCGTCGGTGGCCGCCACCCACAGCCAGGCACCCCGGCCGGCGATACGCCAGCCTGTTTCGTCCATGGTCACCGCCGGGGCGCTGGCCACGTGTGCCTTGATGGCGGCATGCGTGGGCACCAGGTCGGTGCCCGTCGACGCCGAGGACGAACAGATCGCCCCGGCGGTGACGTTGACTCCCAGGCGCCCCAGCAGCGTCGAGCACTTCCCGAAGCTCAGGCCCAGCCCGTAGTGCAGCCACGATCCCCAGGCCATGGCTCTCGGACCGACCTGGGAGGCGGCTGCGCCGAGCGCGTCGGAGGTCTGCTCGGGGTGGCGGCCCTGGACCCGGCGCCGACAACCTCGACAGTGGCCAACACCGACGCGGAACTTCGTCACCACCGGGCGGGGCTCAGGCATCTCGGTCTGGAACTGCTCGGCCCAGCGCTCGAAATCCAGCCCATCGCCACAGTGAGGGCAGCACTCCGGCAGCGGGGCATCGACGAAGCGGTCGGGTTCGGGCGGGGAGGGCCGATGGCCGTGGCGGCCATGGGCGTCACCCGACTTGCGGCCGGGGATCTCCCACTCGGGCTTGGGCTTTCCCTTGGAGAACGGCGCCGACTGGCGTTTCCCCGAACGGCGTACTTCTTCGAGCAGTCGCTCCAGTTCGGCGATACGGGCGTCCTTGGTCGCCAGCGCGGCGGTCAGCGTCGTGACCTGTATTTCCAGCGCCGCCAGGCGATCGGTCCCGTCCACGGAACACGTTCTAACCCACCGCGCGCACTAAGTGGTGGACCCTCACTCTCAGCGCTACCTACCCGCTAAACATGTACGGCTTGCCAGCGCCTACTATCTGGGCTTCGGGGCAATTGCGCCAGTACTAGGGCCAATCCCCGGGCCGTTAGCTCATCGGGTAGAGCGGGAGCCTTTTAAGCTTCTGGGCCGGGTTCGAGTCCCGGGCGGCCCACGCGCAGAGCCCGACTTTTGCTGGCCGGCGAGCGATCGCCGCGGCCAGACTGGTGGCGTGGACACGCCCCGGGTCGCCTCAGTCAACGCCAGCGCCGGCCACACGCTGCGCAAGCCGGCGCTGAACGCCATCCGGCTGGTCGCTGGCCACGGCGTCGAGGGCGACGCCCACGCCGGCGCCACGGTGAAGCACCGGTCACGGGTGCGACGGGACCCGTCCGAACCCAACCTGCGTCAGGTCCACCTCATCGGTGGCGAGCTCCACGACGAGCTCGGCGAGCGGGGGTTCCTGGTGGCGGCCGGCGAGATGGGTGAGAACCTGACCACCCGCGGCATCGACCTCCTTGGCCTCCCCGCCGGCACCCGCCTCACGCTCGGCGCCGACGCGGTCGTCGAGGTGACCGGCCTGCGGAGCCCGTGCCAGCAGCTCGAGCGGATCCAGCCTGGTCTCATGACCGTCGTCCTCGACCACGATGCCGACGGGGCGCTGGTCCGCAGGGCCGGGATCATGGCCGTCGTGATCGCCGGCGGCGAGGTCCGACCGGACGACCCCATCGGGGTCAAACTGCCGGCGCCGCCCCACCGCCGGCTCGAACCAGTCTGAATCTGAGGGGGCCAGTTACAGCCAGCCGATCCGGGCGCTGATCAGCTCGCGGTCGTCGTCAGGCCGGCCGAGCTCGCCGGCGGCCACGCGGGCCAGGAGCCGGCGGACGACATCAAGGATCTCCGGAGCCGCCTCCCGGAGGGCGGCGGCGTCGCCGGGACCGGCCACACCGGCATCCACACCGGCCCGGGCCAAGACTGCATCGAGGTCGGCGAGCTGCTTGGCCAGCCACTCGACGGGCGCCGCGCTCAGCTCGGGCACGAAGTGGCGGTTCCCCGGCTCCCACCCGTCAAACGTCGGGTGGTGGTGGGCGCGGTCGAGGCCCCCAGGGGCGCCGTCGACCGACTCGAGGAGGTCG
>JANMRJ010000339.1:0-2433 GCA_031370985.1 Acidimicrobiales bacterium | reverse complement strand
GTGCTCCAGCCGAACATCCGGCTCGTGGGTGCGGCCTACTGGGACTTCATCGACCACCACGTCGCCCTGACAGAGAAGAGCCTCGTCGAGGCCGGCGAAGCGGCCGGGTTCGCGACGGAGCGGCTGATCGTCCGTTTCCTGCCCTACACCACGAAGAGCCGGCTGCCCCAATCGGCAGCCCTGGTCCGCTGGTACCTCCGCCTTCCGGTCGCCTGGCGTTTCCTCGGGGGCCAGACGCTCTACGTCGGACGAGTTGGGTACAGACAAAAGCTGACTGACGGATCCTGAGGAATCACCGTCGAGGCGGGCGTCCTCGTCATTTCCTCTAACGTTGGCTGCAGCGAGGCCTTGGCCGTCACATGAAGTTGGTTTCGACAGACCGTCGAGTCGGTGGGCCAGCCAAACGCATCCTGCTGACTGCCCGTCAGCGCCCATGGGCTCTCGTCCTGCCGATCGTCTTCGCGATTGCATCCGGTCGGTTCTTCGCATCATTCGTTGCGTTTCCGAGTTCGCTTGGCTACGACGCCCGCGTCTACTCGGTCGCCGCCCGGGCGATGCTTGAAGGGCACAATCCTTGGACCGCTGAGCTCAATGGTGGAACCATTGTCGGGCCACCCACGACGCTGATCCCCTATGTGCCATTCGCCTATCTACCGCAGGAGGTTTCGGCAGCGCTTTGGATCGCGGGCTCGTTTCTGATCGGCGCTCTCGTCCTCCGCAGGCTCGGCCTTCCTCCATGGTGGCTTGCCTTTCCGCCGCTGTTTGATCCCATCGTTCTCGGCAACGAGGAGGTCTTGATGCTCGGCCTGCTCGTCCTCGGCGGACGGTTCGCCGGCCTTGCGCCATTGCTCAAGCCGTATAGCGTCGTTCCCCTCGTCGTTCAGCGTCGCTGGAGGGAGATCGGCGTGAGCATCGTCGTGGGGCTTGCCACGCTAGTGGTTCTGCCCTGGGGAACGTTCATCAACTCACTGCCGCTCATTCGTGACCGGATCGTCAGCCAGAACTTTGGCGACAATGCATTCGGCAACCCGCTGCTCGTCGGAATCGCCGTCATTGCCCTTCTGTCGCTCGGCTCACGCCCGGGGGCATGGTTTGCCACGCCAGTCCTGTGGCCCTATGCGCAGATCCACTACGGCCTCATGACCCTGCCGATCATGCCGCCCATACTCGCCCTCGTCTGGTCGCTGCCGATTCCCGAGGCGATCACGGTCGGGATCGTCGTCCTGGCCATCGCCCGTGCGGTCGCCCGGACCCGCGGCTGGACGCTCCAGGATGCGCCTACCGAGGGGCTCGTCGGTTGGTTACGTCCGTCGCCGCGTCCTCATGAACGGGGAGGACGCGAGTCAGGGTGGCGCGGGCAGGATCGGCGCCGCTATCCTCGTCAGCGTGATCGAATCGCCTGAGCTGTCGGTCGTCCTGCCGGTCTACAACGAGGGCGATGCCGTCGAGTCCGTCCTCCGAGCCTTGTCCGCCGGCATCCGGACCTCACACGAGCTTGTCGTCGTGTACGACTTCGACGCGGACACGACCGTCCCGGTCGTCGCCCGCCTCGCCGCCGAGATCCCGAACCTGCGGAGCCTCCGGAACGATCTCGGTCGTGGCGTCCTCAACGCGATGAAGGCCGGGATCGCCGGGACGAGCGCGCCGTACGTCCTGATCTCGATGGCCGACGGATCGGACGAACCGCACGTGGTCGACCCGATGGTCGCGCTCGCCCGCGACGGGGCGGACGTCGTGTCCGCGAGCCGCTACATGAAGGGCGGGCACCAGGTGGGTGGACCGCAGCTGAAGCGGCTGATGAGTCGCGCGGCGGGCCTGAGCCTGCACTGGCTGGCGGGCGTACCGACCCACGACCCGACGAACAACTTCAAGCTCTACCGCCGGTCGTTCCTCGAGACGACCCCGATCGAGAGCTCGGCCGGGTTCGAGCTCGCGCTCGAGCTCACCGTCAAGGCCACCCTCGCCCACCGGCGGATCGCCGAGGTCCCCACGACGTGGCGCGACCGGACGGCCGGCCAGAGCAACTTCAAGCTCCGCAAGTGGCTCCCCCACTACCTACATTGGTATTTCGTCGCCCTGCGCGGGCGTTTCCATCACTGAGCGGGCTCAGGCGCCGCCGCCGGGTCGGATGTTCGGCGGCGGCCCGTCGAGCAACCAGGTCCGGGCCTTGTCCAGCGCCTCGGGCGTGATCGGCCGGACGGCATCCGGCGCCAATGAATCGGTGAGCGGCGACCCGTAGCGGCGGACGAGATCGGCCAGGAGCGCCGGCGCTGGGACCACGATCATCGAGCGGTTCGGATCGACCGTCGGCGGACGTCCGGGATCGAGTTCGACCGTGATCAGGGCGCGCGTGAAGTCGGCGCGCTCCAGCATCACCTCGCGCCCGTCGAGCAACAGCCGAAGATTGAAGACCAGGACAAACACGAGCAGGGC
>JANMRJ010001147.1:0-13391 GCA_031370985.1 Acidimicrobiales bacterium | reverse complement strand
CGAAGAAGAAGTACACCGTGGGGCACGTGTAGCCGCCGCCCGTGACCGTGAGCCCGCCACCTGGAGGCCCCGATGGCTCGCTTTTCTGGGTGACGGCGATGAGCGTCGGCTTGGGAGCCGCTGGCGGCGGGACGGTCGTGGAGGTGGTGGTCGTCGGCGGGACAATCGTCGAGGTGGTGGTCGTCCGGCGCACGACCGTGGTCGTCAGCCTCGTCGTGGGTGGGATGGTCACGCCCGGCTGTGGTGGCCTGGGCGCCAGGGTCGTCGTGGTCGGCAACGGCGGGTTGGTCGGCGGCGGGTTCGTCGGCGGCGCCCCTGTGGTCGTGGTGGTGACAGGTGCCTTGATCGTCGTCGTCAACGCCTTGGTCGAGAACGTGAGGTGGTGCCTGGCACCGGTGTTCAGGTCCTGCATGTGGCAAATCGAGAACGGGCTGGCCGTCTCCAACTGGGCGCAGTCGACCGTGGTACCCGATCGGAGGAGAGTGAGGTACCGCACAGCCGCGACCGGGCCGCTGAACCCTCCTTGCGCCGGGGCGGTGAAGGGGGTCACAACCCCGCAGTCCTCGAAAGAATCGACGCACTGGGCGATCCGCACCTCGGCGGTCGGAACCGAGACCGGGGGGAAGAATCCTCGGCCGTCGACGGTCACGTTCGAGCTGACCGGCAAGTCGTCACTCGGCGTGACATTGAGCTGCGCTCCGTCGGTCGGCCCCTCGAATTCCGTCCCCGACGCCGGCAGCCAACTGCCGGCGGTGAGGCCGACCAACAGCAACAACCCTACGGCCGCCGAAGCCCTCGCTCGTCTGTTCATCGGAGCCCCCGCGGCTATGACCGGTTGTCGGTACAACTATCGGCCGTCTCAGCGTGCGCCTTTCGCCGCGGCAGGTCAACTGGGGGCATGCCCGCAGGATCGGCACGGCCGCTCAACGCACCGCCGTCAGGCCCCCAACTCCCGCCCAACTCCGCGCCTCAGTGACAGTTGGCCGACCCGGAGTCGGTGAAGGTCTTCCCCGCCTCGGGCACGAACTGCCACTGGTAGGTGTTCGGCCGTAGGGTGAGGGCGAGGATGCCGAAGGTGTCGTCGTTGCGGATCTCGCTGCCCGGCGCCGGCGGACCGAACGGGTAATGGCTGCGCCCGCCCGTGCCGACGACGAACTCCCGGACGCCCCGGGCCGGGTCGAACTGGCCGGCCGGGTCGAGAGGCTGGAAGCGCTCGTAGTTGTGCTCGTGGCCGCTCAAGACGATGTCTACGCCGGCATCGTGGAGCGCGGTGTACAGCGGGCCTACCGCCGCGGTCGGTCCATGGGTAGTGCCCGACGACCAGCGGGGGTGGTGCCACACCGCCAACGTGCATTGGGCCGGGTGCAGACCGAGGTCGGTGCGCAGCCACCGCTCCTGGGTGCCCCCGACGGCACAGCCCACTACCTCGCAATTGGAGTTGAGGACGATGATGTGCCAGGAGGCCAGGTCGTAGCTGTACCACCCGAGCGGCGGCTCGCCGGCGGCGGCTCCGAAGGCGGTGAAGTAGCCGCCGGCGCGGAGGACCCCGTACTCGTGGTTCCCCAGCGCGGGGTGGGTGCGGCCCTTGTGACGACCCCACGTCGGGTCGTAGCAATTGGCGAACTCCGCGGCCGTCCCGCTCTCATAGACGTTGTCGCCCAGCGTGGCGATGACCGCGTTGGGCCGGGCGTCGAGGAGGGCGGCGGTGGCCTCGTCGCCGGTGGAGGCGCACGAGGCGATGTCGCCGGCCGCCAGCAGGGTCGCCACCGGCACGCCGGTGGTGGTCGTGGTCGCCAGCCGGGTGCTCGGCGTGGTGGAGGAGAGCAGCGCTTGGGGGCCAGGTGCCGGCGATGGATCAGTCGACCCGCTGCATGCGGCCAGGAGCAGGGCTGCGACCAGCAGGACGACGGTATGAGGCATGGCGTCATTGTCGCCGGTGATTGCCCTGCCGCCCACTCGTGGTAGGCACGGGGGATGCAGTACCGCCGGCTGGGCCGTAGTGACCTGATGGTGTCCGAGATCGGCCTGGGCTCCTGGCTGACCTACGGGGTGGGGATCGAGGCCGACCGGGCGACGGCCTGCGTGCGCCGGGCGTTCGAGGTTGGCATCAATTTCTTCGACACGGCCAACGCCTACGGGCGCGGGGCGGCCGAGTCGTTCCTGGGCGAGGTGCTCAGCGGCGCCGACCGCTCGTCGTACGTGCTGGCCACAAAGGCGTATTTTCCCATGTCCGACGATATTTCCGCCGGCGACCGTGGCCTGTCGGCGGTCCAGATCCGCACGCAGTCCGAGGCGTCGCTGCGCCGGCTGCGCACCGACTACGTCGACCTCTACCAGTGCCACCGCTACGACAAGGACACGCCCCTCGAAGAGACGATGGAGGCGCTGGGCGAGCTGGTGCGGTCGGGCAAGGCCCGCTACATCGGCTTCAGTGAGTGGACGGCCGACCAGATCGCCGCCGCTCTCGCCATCCCCGGGGTCGAGCGCTTCGTCTCCAGCCAGCCCGAGTACTCCATGCTGTGGCGCAAGGCCGAGCCCGAGGTGATACCCCTGTGCGCCAGGGAGGGCATCAGCCAGGTCGTGTGGTCGCCGCTGGCCCAGGGAGCGTTGACCGGCAAGTACAAGCCGGGCTCGCCGCCGCCGGCAGACTCCCGGGCGGCCAGCACGTCGATGGGTTCGATGATGGGCCGCTTCCGAGACGACGACGTGCTCGCCGCCGTGCAGCGCCTCCGGCCCATCGCGGACGACCTCGGGTTCACAATGGCCCAGCTGGCGCTGGCGTGGGTGCTCCAGGAGGAGAACGTGGCCTCGGCGATCACCGGCGCCAGCCGTCCCGACCAGATTGACGACAACGTCATCGCCTCCGGCGTGGCGCTGGACGACGGCGTGCTGGCCATGATCGACGAGGCCTTGGGCGACGCGGTCGGTCCGTGACCGGCTCCAGAGGCACAGCGGTAGGTCCCTGAGCTGATCGGCCTCGATCACACCGGCACCCTCGTGGTGGTGCCGTCCATCTCGTTCCCGGCGGCCGAGCTGGCCAAGATAACGGCCGTCCAGTCCTACGAGGAGCGGATGCTCTTCCTGCTCCTGCTGCTCGACGACCGGCAACGCTCAATCGTCTTCGTCACGTCCGCGCCCGTCGACCCGGCCACCGTCGACTACTACCTGCGCTTCTTGCGCGACCCCGACGCCGCCCGCGACCGCCTCCGACTGGTCGACGCCGGCGACGACTCGATCGGCAGCCTCTCCGAGAAGATCCTGGCCCAGCCGGACTTGGTGGCGCACCTACGGAAGCTGGCCCCCGAGGGCTCGACGATGCTCCCGTTCAACGTCACGCCGGCCGAGGCCCGGCTGGCCTCCACCCTCGGGCTGCGCCTGTACGGCCCACCGCCGCACCTGGTGCGCCTTGGCTCGAAGTCGGGTGCCCGCAAGGTGGCGACCCGGGCCGGCGTCGCCAAGCCCGACGGGGCCGAGAACCTGTTCTCGCTGGCGGCCGTGGCCGCGGCCATCTCCGCCATCCGGCTGCGCCGGCCCGACGCCGAGGCCGTGGTCGTCAAGCTGGACAACGGGTTCTCGGGCATCGGCAACGCCATCCTGGAGCTCGACGGGCTCGGCGACCCTCTACCGGCGTCGAGGACCACCTTCTGCGCCACCGACGAGTCGTGGCCCACGTACGCGGCCAAGCTGGCCGCTGATGGGGGCATCGTCGAGGAGCTCCTGCGGGCACCCGGCCTGATGTCGCCCAGCGTGCAGCTACGGGTCGACCCGGCCGGAGCGGTCGAGGTGCTGTCGAGCCACGACCAGATTCTGGGCGGGCCGGAGAACCAGGTGTACATCGGCTGCCGCTTCCCAGCGGCCCGGCGGTACCGGTCATCCATCATCGACGAGGCCCGCCGGGTCGGCGAAGTCATGGCCGGCGAGGGGGTCATCGGCTCGTTCGGCATCGACTTCCTGGTCACGCCGGCGGGCGACGTCTACCTGAGCGAGATCAACCTGCGCATGGGCGGCACGACTCACCCGTACTGGATGGCCCGGCTGGCCGGCAGGGCCGCCTACGACCCGGCGAGCGGCGAGCTGGTGACCGCCGGCGGCCGGCGGCTCTGCTACACGGCCACCGACAACCTCAAGGTCGCCGGGCTCGTGGGGTGGGCACCGGCAGAGCTGATCGCCCTGGTCGACGGCGCCGGCCTGGCCTTCGACCCGAGCGCCGGCGTAGGGGTCACCCTGCATTTGCTCGGTGCGGTTCGGGGTCACGGGAAGCTCGGGGCGACGTGCATCGCCGGCACCCCGGACGACGCCGACGAGGTCTACGCCCGCCTGGTGGCTGCCCTCACCGAACCGGTGACGCCCGCCGCGGGTCACCGGTCCGACGAAAGGCACGACGGACCTCGATCGCGCTAGGCCTGGGGTGTGAGGCGCTGGAGCGTGGCCGTGTAGTCGCTGTGGGCCGTCACCAGCCCGCCGAGGGCGGAGGCGTCGAGGACGGAGCGCTCCTTGACCCAGAGCCGGGAGCCCCGGTCGACGTTGACCGTGAGCTCCTGGCGGCCGGAGACATCGCCCGGCGCCAGCGTGACTGTGGCCCGCAGGACCAGGGTGTCGACGGCCTGGCCACCGATCGTCAGCCGCTCCTCCCGCAGGACATCGAAGGCAAGCTTGGCCGACGACGTGCCGGTGAGGTCGACATCAATGTGAGCGCCGGGCCGGGCGCCGGTGGCCAGGAGCAGCACGGGCGACGCCGGGCGCAGCTCCCGGACATCGGTGAAACCGTTCAACCCGATCGTGACCCGCAACGACACGACGAAGACACCCTCGGGCCGGTAGTCGAGGGTGAACTCGGTCGCCGGCCCGGTGCCGGCGGCGTCGCGGAGGTTCCGGGTGGCGTGCTGGGTGGTGCCCGACGGCGGATCGACCACCAGGGTGGTGACGGCCGGGAACGGTGTGGTCGTGCCGGCGACCGTGGTGGCGCCGGCGGTGTCGAACCGGTAGGTGCCGGGTTTGGCCGGCGTGAGGGCCTTGGCGCCGGCGGCGACCGTGGGGGTCGTGGACGCGGCGCCGGCCCGAGTGGTGGTGGTTGTCCGGGCGCCGGCGGTGGTGCTCGTCCTCGACGCAACGGTCGTGGCCGTGGTCGCGGGCGACAGGGTGGTCGTCGTCAACTCCGGGCCGGCGGGCTCGCGCACCGCCTCGGGGGAGCCTCCGTCGCCGTTCCCACATGCCACCAGCGAGGCCAACAGCAGGACGGCACCCAGCCGGGCGTTCATCAGTTGCGTTCGGTGACGGCCTCGGCCGCCTCGAGCGCATGGATGACCGATGCGGCGATCCCCGGGCCGTCGAGGCCCAGTGCGGCGAGGATGGCGGCGGGGGCGGCCTGGGCGATGTAGCGGTCGGGCACCCCGAGGACGACAACCGCCGGCGACAGCCGCCCCTCGGCGGTGGCGCCCACGGCGTCGGCAATAGCGGTGCCGGCGCCGCCCTCGCGCACGCCGTCCTCGACGGTGACCACGAGGGGGTGGGTCGAGGCGTCGGCGATCATCAGCGGGTCGAGCGGCTTGACCACCCGGACGTCCCAGATCGTCGCCGAAACCCCCTGGGTGGCGAGGAGCCGCACAGCCTCCTCGGCGGCCTCGACCATCTTGCCGACGGCCAGGATGCAGACATCGTGGCCCCGCTGGAGGACCCGTGCCGACAGGCCCGAGCCGACCTCGCCGGGGGGCACCTGGCGGGCCGGGCCCTTCGGGTAGCGGATGGCCGACGGGCCATCGGCGATCGACAGCGCCTCGGCCAGCATGACCTCGACCTCCTGCGCCGAGGACGGGGCGAACAGCGTCATCCCGGGCACCTTGCTCAGCAGGGCCATGTCGAGGATGCCGTGGTGGGAGGGGCCGTCGTCGCCGGTGATGCCGGCCCGGTCGAGGGCGAACACGACCGGCAGCTTGTGCAAGCCGACATCGAGGTTCACCTGGTCGAACGCCCGGGTCAGGAACGTCGAGTAGATGGCGACCACCGGGCGCAGGCCGGCGATGGCCATGCCCGCAGCGGCGGTGACGGCGTGCTGCTCGGCGATGCCGACATCGAGGAACCGGTCGGGGTGGCGGGACTCGAAGGGCAGGAGCCCGGTAGGCCCGGCCATGGCCGCGGTGATGGCCACGATCCGGTCATCGTTGCCGGCGGCGGCCACGATGGCGTCGGCGAACGCCTGGGTGTAGCCGGCGGGCATGGACGGAGGCGGCCCGGTCACCGGGTCGAACACCGGCGTGTCATGGAGGCATTTCTCGTCGTCGTCCTCGGCTGGCTTGTAGCCCCGTCCCTTCTGGGTCAGGACGTGCACCAGGATCGGCCCGTCGAGCTCGGCGGCCCGCTCCAGCGTGGCCTCGAGCACCCCGATGTCGTGCCCGTCGACCGGGCCGATGTAGCGCACGCCCAGCGCCTCGAAGAACCCGCCGGAGCCGAGGACCTCGCGGGACGCGGCCCGCATGCCCTCCAGGCCCAGTTCAAGGTGCTCGCCGATGCCGGGGACACCCCGCAGGATGCGCTGGATACGGTCACGGCTCTTGACGTACGAGGGGTTCAAGCGCAGGCGGGTCAGGCCGGCGGCCAGCCTCGACACCGTCGGCGCATACGAACGGCCGTTGTCGTTGAGGATGATAAGCACCCGCCGGCCGCTGTGGCCGAGGTTGTTCAGCGCCTCGTACGCCATGCCGCCGGTCATGGAACCGTCGCCGATGACGGCGACCACCCGGCGCTGGGCCTCGTGGGAGAGGTCGATGGCCATGGCCATGCCGTGGGCGTAGCCCAGGATCGTCGACGCGTGGCTGTTCTCCACCCAGTCGTGCGGCGACTCCGCCCGCGACGGGTACCCCGACAGCCCGTTGGCCTGGCGCAGGCTGGAGAAGCGCTCCCGCCGGCCCGTAAGGATCTTGTGAACGTAGGCCTGGTGCCCGGTGTCCCAGAGCAACACGTCCTTGGGCGACTCGAACACCCGGTGCAGGGCGATCGTCAGCTCGACCACGCCAAGGTTCGACCCCAGGTGCCCGCCGGTGACCGATACGGACTGGACGATGAAGGCCCGGATCTCGCCCGCGAGTTGGTCGAGCTCTGTCTCGTCGAGCTTCCGGAGGTCGGCCGGCCCGGTAATCGTCTCCAGCAGCATCCCGATGGTCCAACCTACCCCCAGCCCGCGGCTTTCAGTAATCGGCCCCCCGCTACGGTGTGGCCCGAATGGGCGCCGACCGGTTCCAGTACCTGATCCTTATGGGCATCTGCCTGGTCATCACCCTGCCCCTCGAGTTCCTCTTCGGCGCTCGCGTGTGGCGCCGGCCCCGCCGGCTCCTCGCGGCCATGGCGATCCCCGTGGCGATCTTCGTGGTCTGGGACATCGTGGCCATCGCCCGCGGTCACTGGAGCTACAACCCGGCCTACGTCACCGGCTGGGACCTCCCGTTCGACCTCCCGGTCGAGGAGCTGGCGTTCTTTCTCGTCATCCCCATCTGCAGCCTGCTCACCCTCGAAGCAGTCCGCCGTGTCCTGGGGCGGGACTGATGCCGGAGTACACCATCGGTTCGGTCCTCGCCGCGGTCGCCGTCGTCGCCATCGAGCTGCTCTGGCTGCGCACCGGCATCTTCCGGAAGCTCACGTTCTGGGTCTCCTACGCCATCATCGCGTTCTTCCAGGTGTTGGTCGACGGCTGGCTGACCAAGCTCACCGCGCCGATCGTCATCTACGACCGCAGCGAGAACACCGGGTTCCGGTTCCCCTGGGACATCCCGGTGGAGGACTACCTCTTCGGGTTCGCCCTCATCGTCCTCACGATCCTGCTGTGGGAGCGCTGGGCTCAGCGGCACCCAGACGACGCAGCGAGTCGACGAACAACAGGACCGCTGATCCGCCGACGATGACCACCTGCGCCCACAGGGCCGCGGTCGCCAACATGGGCAGGCCCAGGCCAACCGCGGTCAGGATGATGCGGGTGGGCCGCTCCCCCGGCGTGATCAGCGGCTTCCCGTCGACGCCGGCGAGGGTCCCCCGGGACCGCACGTACTCCAGCCACCAGCACGCGGCGGCGGCGCCAACCGCCAGCCATGCTCCGGCGCCGGCCGCGAGCCCGCCAATGCCGCCGTTGGCGGCGATGGCGAGGGCGGCCGGGAACGCGGCGTCGGCCAGGCGGTCCAGGGCGGAGTCGAGCAGGAAGCCGACCTTGGTCGTGCGCCCGGCCTGGACGGCGACCGCTCCGTCGAGAGAGTCGAGCAGGCCGGAGAGGGTGACGGCCACACAGGCCGCGGCCGGACCGACCCAGCCGTTGATCGCGGCCAGCGGGACAGCGGCGACGGCCATGACCAGGGCCGCCACGGTGACCATGTTCGGCGAGACGCCGGCGCGAGCGAGGGGCCGGGCGACGGCCGCCGCGACCCGGATCCAGCCGCCGACGAAGCCCGCCGGGGCCTCGGTGCCGTGCAGAGCGGCCCAGTCGCGGACGTGGTCGTCGCCATCCATCGGCGCAAGTACACCCCATAGGTGAGGGTCGCGCCCGCCACCGCCGTCTCGCTTGGGGGGCTGGCCCGGATGGGCTGGGCCGCCCGGCGGTTCCTCGGCCCTGACCCGGCGGCGCCGGCCATCAATGTCCGGGTCGTCATCCCGGCCCGCGACGAAGCCGCGGTGGTGGCCGCGTGCGTGGCCGGCGCGCGGGTGCAGGCCACCGAAGTGGTCGTCGTCGACGACGGGTCCTCGGACGGGACCGGTGGGGTCGCGGCGGCGACGGGTGCTCGCGTGGTGCGCCTCGACGGCGACCCGCCGGCGGGCTGGCTGGGAAAGCCCCGCGCCTGCCTGGCCGGCGCCGAGGGGGCCTCGACGGAGTGGCTGGCGTTCGTCGACGCCGACGTGGTGCTGGCGCCGGCGGCGCTGGCCACCATGGCCGCCGCCACCCACTCCACCTCGACCAGCATCGTCGGCGGCCTCCACTGCCGGTCGTTCTGGGAGCGGCTGTTGCTCCCCGAACTGGGGCTGGCGCTGACCCAGGAGGGCTTCCCGCCCGGCTTCGCCAGTGGCCAGTGCTTCCTCGTCCGCCGGGACCACTACGAGGCGATCGGCGGCCACGGCCATCTCGGCGTGCGGGGCTCGGTCGTCGACGACCGGGATCTCGCGACGGCCCTCGGCGGCCACGACGCCCGGCTGGCGCCGGCGCTGATGACGGCCCGGATGTACTCGGGGTGGTCGGCTATCCGGGCCGGGCTGACCAAGAACTCCGCGTCGCTCCACCCCCGGTTGTTGCTGCACCTGTGCTGGCTGCTGGCGCCGGTCGCCTCCCGCCGGCCCTGGGCTGCCATCGTCGTCAGCGCTGGCGGCCGCCTCGTCGCCGGCCAGAACCCGGCCTACGGCCTGCTCAGCCCGCTGGCCCGCTTGGTGCTGGCTGGGTTCGCCGTCGAGAGCCGCTACCGGGCCCGTACCGGCCGCACCGTGGAGTGGAAAGGCCGGCGGGTGCCGGCGTCAAACGATGTCGCATGTTGATATCATGCGGAGAGCCACTTCGATAGCGCCAGGAGACTACATGCGCACCACGGTAAACATTGACGACGCGTCGCTCCATGCCGCACAAGACGTGCTGGGCACCGTCGGCCTGACCGAAACCGTCAATGCTGCGCTCGCCGAGGTCGCCCGCCAAGCTCGGCTCAGGTCGTTCGACGTGCGCGACTTCGACATCACCGATGACGATGTCGCCGCCGGCCGAGCCGAGCGAATCGGTTGAGTGCTCCTGCGCTCCCCGTCCTCACCCGTCCGCATCTCCTCGACAGCACGGTCTGGAGCAAGGCCACGACGTCGAGCCACCCGGACATGGCCGACTGGCTCAATCGAGCCGTACGGTCCGACCTCGTGGTCATGTGCGATGTCGTTCGTATCGAGCTGCTCCGAAGTGCCCGCAACTCCGACGCGTTCAACCGGCAGTCCGAGATGTTGGGGCTCCTTCCCTCCGTGCCCATGGGGGAGCACTCGTTCACCCGAGCGCTCGAAGTCCAGTCCAACCTGGCTCGGCGCGGGAAGCACCGGGGGGTGCCACCGGTCGATCTCCTGATCGCTGCCGCCGCCGAGGCCGCCGCCATACCGCTCCTGCACTACGACCACGACTTCGATCTCATCAGCGAGGTGACCGGCCAGCCAAGCCAATGGGTGGCGCCGGCCGGCAGCCTGCCCTGACGGGCTGATCAGGCCAGCAGATCGCTCGGGCAGACGGTGATGACGTCGGGCGAGAACTCGTCGTCGCCGGGCTTCCAAGCCCACTCCGTCACTGCGCAGTTCCCCGCCGGGCAGGCGTCGTCGAGCAACCTCACGACACCCAGAAGGGTGCGCTGATGGCGGAAGATCGGGCTGGGATTCACGACCAGGCACCCGCCAGGCACCCTCCGATGTACTCGGGACGGGAACTCTCGGGGAGGGCCTGGTACTCCGCCCACGACATCGGCACGACCACGGGCTCATCGACTGCCGGCTCACGCAGCGCCGTCGCCAAAGTGTAGGCGGTTCGATTCCTGCGAAGGACTCCAGTATCACGTCCGACATGCCGATGCTCTACGTAGAACATTCGACACCTCGGAGAGGAAGCCCGATGACCGCAGACAGGCATTTCGAGTTGCGCAGGCTCGAAGGAGCCGGTGTGCACCTGGCACTCACCGACGGCTCCCGCCTCGACGACGTGAATCTGGTCTCGACCCGCGGCCACAAGCTCTGGGTCTTCGACGGCGGCGAGGACATCTTCGTGCCCCTCACCGACATCGCCGACTTCTGGCCGGCCAGCCCGCTCGCCGCCTGAGCCGGTAGCTACCGCTCCGGCGTGACCGACAACAGGGTGTAGGCCGACTTGTCGGTGTAGTCGAGGCGGCCGACCAACGCGGAGCCGACCTGGAGGGCGATGTCGCGGGTCTCCTTGAGCAGGAGGCCGGTAGTGGGGTCGAACCAGTCGTCGACCAGGGCGCCCCCGATCGTCGCCCCCGAGAACAGGGTGGTCCAACGGGTGTGCCGCGCCGGCAGCCGCACCCCCTCGACCTCGACGGTCTCGTCACCGACATACTCGGTGATCTGGTGGGCCAAGGTGTCCTCGTCGGAGCAATCCCACTCGACCCGGCTGCCCGGGCGCATCCCGGTCATGTCGAAGCTGCCGCCCTGGCAGTCGAAGGCTTGGGTGCCATGCGTCCACCAGTAGGCGATGTCGGTGCCGTAGGTGATCAGCGCCGGCCCGCAACGGTCGTAGTACTCCAAGTGCTGGGTCACGAAGAACTGCTCCTCGCGCACACCGCAGCCCCGCCGAGTGACGATGCGCAGGGTGGTCGAGCTGTAGGCGCGATAGGTGTCGAACAGCGAGATCCACTCCCCGCCGGTGGTCGCATAGCGGTAGACACCGGGCGCCGGCAGGCCGGCGACGCGTGTGGCGCTGGTGGCCTCGGCGCCGGCAGCGCGGAAACGGACCAGGGCCTCGTTGACATCGATGTCACCCGACCAGGCCCTGCCGGCGACGAGGAACAGGCCCCCCGACAACACGATGATGTCGATGACGAGCAGAACGACGAGGAGGCGTCTTTTCAAGGCCGAAGCATGCGAAATGCGACCGCCAGCTTCCTCCACGTCGGGACGCGGACCCGCGAGGTGAACACGTCGTAGCCGGCCTTCTCGATCTCGGTGAGGATGCCGGAGTAGAGCGCCCGAGCGCCCCGGATGCAGCGCCCCGAGGTCGGGGGCAGCATCGGAATCCCCAGGTCGGCGGAGGTATAGTAGCGCCGGGTCCGGGCGATCTCGAAGGTCATCAGCTCGCACCACTCGGGCGTCGCCCGCCGGAGCCACGGGTCGGCTCCGAACTTCCGCAGGTCCTCCTGGGGCACGTAGACCCGGCCCCGGTCGAGGTCCTCGTTGACGTCCCGCCAGAAGTTGGACAGCTGGAACGCAATGCCCAGGTCGCGGGCATGCCCATAGGCCGCCGGCGATGTCGGCTCCAGGATCGGCAGCATCATCTCGCCGATGACCGCAGCCGAGCCGTCCATGTAGTCGAGCAGGTCCTCGAAGGTCTCATACGTCTCGCACGTGAAGTCCATGGCCATCGACCGCAGGAACCGGCGGAAGCAGTCGGGGTCGATGTCAAACGCCTTGACCGTGTGGACGACGGCCTTCAGCACCTCGTCGTCGGAGGAGCCTTTGGCGAGGTCGACGAAGAACCGGTCGCCGAAATCGGTCAGCGCGGCCTGGCGCTCAGCCGGCGTGGCGGTCGAGCCGCGGCCGAGCGCCGAGGAGCGGGAATCCAACGCGTCGACGATGTCGTCGGCGTACCGGCAGAAGCCGTAGAGGGCGTGGACGTGGTGGCGCTTGACCGCCGGCAGCAGGTGGGTCGACCAGTAGTACGTGGTGCCGTAGCGGCGGTTGAGCTGCTTACAGCGGGCGTAGGACTGCTCGAGGGTGACCACTACCCGGACACTCTCGGCCGGCCTCCCGAGCTGGCCTTCGCGAGCTCGTCCACCCGGTCGGCGGCCAGCCGGCCGGAAAGGAGCACCATGGGCACGCCGACGCCGGGCACGGTGCCGGAGCCGACGAAGACGACGCCGGGGGCGTTCTTGGTCACGTTGTTGGGCCGGAACGGGCCGGTCTGGAAGAAGTTGTGGGCCAGAGCAAACGGCGTGCCCCGCTCCATCCCCTGGCGCTCCCAGTCGGTGGGGTCGGTGAAGCGCTCGACCTCAATGTCGGCCGTCGGGTAGCCGAGGGCACCCACCCGGGCGATGAGGCGCTCCCGGAGCCGGTCGCGCTCGCTGGTCCAGTCGACGTGACCGTCGAGGTTGGGCGTCGGCTCCAGGACGTAGAGGGAGATGCGGCCCTCGGGTGCCAGCGACGGGTCGGACGCAGTGGGGCTGGTCACGAGCATCGACGGGTCGGGCATGACCACGCCCTGCTTGAGGAGGGCGTCGAACGCCCCTTCCCACTCGGCGCCGAAGTGGATGTTGTGGTGGGTGGCGCCGGCGGGCAGCTCACCCTTCACGCCGGCCAGCCAGACCGCGCAAGACGGCGAGTAGTTGCCCTTGCGGGCCACACGCGGCATCGGCACGCCAGGCAGCAGTTCCCGGTAGGCCACCGGGAGGTCGGGGTTGAGGACGACCGCGTCGGCCGAGATCACGTCGCCGCCGTCCAGGCGCACACCGCTGACCTTGTGGTCGGTGGTACGAACGACGCCGTCGACCGTGGTGTTGTAGCGGAACGACACCCCGGCCTTCTCAGCCACTTCGGCCATGGCCCGGGGGATGGCGTGCATGCCGCCCTCGGGGAAGTACACGCCCTCGACGGTGTCCATGTACGTGATCACGCAGTAGATGGCCAGGGCCTCGAACGGCGACAGGCCGGCGTACATGGCCTGGAACGAGAACAGCTTCTGC
>JANMRJ010001143.1:0-2872 GCA_031370985.1 Acidimicrobiales bacterium | reverse complement strand
CCGGATGCCAGCGCGCGCATGAGAGATTTAGCGCGCGCTGTGGGCTCCTGTGGTGGATGGTCACGTGGAGTAGCGCGCCTGATTCGTTTTTGGGCAATGGGAACCCTGTCCATAATTGCCTACTTGCCGCTGTGCCTACCTAACTACGTGACTACTTAGCGCCTCAGTTGAGAGCGCGCCTGGCGGGCGGCCTCGACATCGCGCCTGGCCAACTTTGCAGCCTCCGCTGCGAGCTCAGGCTGGGACAGCCACAGCACCACAAGGGCACGTACCCGGGTCGTGATCGGGATGCCGTCGTCAACGTGGGCCAGCTGGAGCGCTCGGAGCTGGTCGTCGGTGAGGTCAAGCGCAACCCGGCGCGGGTACAGCTTGCCGGCGGAGCGATTCGACCGCTGGATTGCCGCTTCGGTCGATCCCTCAGCCTCCCGTTCGGACTCGGTCGACGAACTGGAACTGGTGTTGGTCACGGGCGGTAAGCCGGTGCGCCGACGTGGACCCATTGCTGCGGCCAAGGCCTTCTTGTCGGTCATCGTTCGCTCGCCTTCTCAACTCGTCCAAAAGATCACGTCCGGCTTCTGCCAGCGCACCTGTCGGTCGGCGGCCGAAGCACGCCGCAATTGCCTCCCGTTGCGGATAGAGCGTCTCGGCGAGGTGCTGCTGCTCCGTGGCCAAGGCCTGGGCTGCAGCGGTTAGGCCTCGAGTGCCGACTCGTACTTGCGAAAGCACCACGGCGGCCGCCTTCCCTGCAGCGGCTGCTGCTTCAAGGGTCGGCCATAGACGGGACATGTCGGCGGCTGTCGGCCGGGCCGGGGTCAGTACCAAGTCGGCGACGGCCAGAGCCGACGCGGTGATCCGTGCGTCGCCGGGCGGAGTGTCGACCACGACTAGGGCATAGCGGCCGGCGCCGATTGCCTCCAGTCGGCGAGCGAGATCCCGGGTCGGCAGGGCCACAGTGGCCGACAGAAGCGGCTCCCCTATCTCGTCGGCCAGCTCGGCCCAAGTCATCGCTGAGCCCTGGGGGTCGGCATCCACCAGCAGAGCTGTGCCATGGCGCTTGGCAGCGGCCTCGGCCAAGGAGACAGCGACCGTGGTCTTGCCCGTGCCGCCTTTGAGCCCAGCCACGGTGACGATCATGGGCACCAGCCTACGCAGCGGCGTCAGCCACTTGCCGTGATCCCCATCTGCCTATATGCCTACTTGCCTATGTATCCGGCTCCGTCCCCCGCTCGGGTGCCACCGCCGTTCTGTGAGACTCAAGGTCGGCCACTTGCCGTGATGCCTACTTGCCTATCCGTTGATAGTTAGCCTTCGTCCGTGAGCAACGTGAGCCCCGGCGCCCCTTTGAAGACGCCGTCATGTGAGACCAGCGGGCAGCTGAGCCGGATTGCGGCCGCTGCGATCCAACGGTCTCCGTCGTGCACCTTGTCCCCGAGGGCGTGGCCGATCTGCTGGCACCTCGTTCGCAACTGGGCGCACGCCGTGATCATCTCGTCATCGGGCTGGACGATGGCCAGCCCGGCGATCCGGCGATCGAGCCGTCGATACCGGAACTCGCCCCACCCGGCTCGCATCGCCCCGAAGCGCAGCTCCATCACGGTCTGAAAGACCAGGAGGACGGGAGCGGGCCCGATCAAGGCCCGGTAGCGGTCGGCCAGTGGGTTTGGTCGATCGTCGAACAGCCAGCTGATGACCATGGTGTCCACGACTACGCCCACCGGAGGGGCGATGGTCATGTCTCCGCCAAGACCTCCAGGAACGCCGCCCACTCGTCATCGGGAACGTCGGTGATCACGAGGTCCTCACGGCGGGGGAGTGGGCGAGCATTCTTGAGCGCCTCATCGGGCGGATAGACGTGCAGCCTGGGATCTCTCGGCTGTTCGACGGTCGACACGCCCCAAGTGTAGGGACCCGGGCGTGTGTGAGCAGCCCGGTGTGTACGCAACCGCCCCCTACAGCCCCAGCCGGCGGGCCGAGGTGTGGCGGAACAGGTCGGCCTCCCGCACGTATCCCGAGATCGACTCGGCCGAGCGGTGATGGGTCTGGCTCATGACCTCCAAATCGGTGGCGTCGTTGCGCTTGGCCTGGGTGACATGTCCGGCCCGCAGGCTGTGACCGGCGAAGAAGCTGGGGTCCAGGCCGGCGGACAGGGCTGCTCGTTTCACCACGGCAGCCACGCCCTGGCCTGACAGCCGGCCGGGCCCGAGACGACCATGGCGATCGACGGGGCGGAACACCGGGCCGGCAGCGGCGGTCACCGGGCAGGTGGCGGGGACCGAGCCGTAGACGAGCACCTTGCGCCGGCCCCGGGCCTCCTGGTCGACCTTGGAGCGTCTGATGTTGATGGCCATGCCCTCGGGGCGGTCCTCGAGGTCGTCGATGTCGAGGGCGGCCAGCTCCGAGCGGCGGAAGGCGCCCATGTAGCCGACCAGCAGCAGGGCCCGGTCCCGTACGCCGGCCAGGGTGTCGGGAGGACAGGTGGCCACCAGGGCGAGGACGTCGTCGGTGAGCAGGGCCGACTTCTGGGTTGGGGCCATGCCCTTGGTCCGGCGGATGCCGGCCAGGACCAGGCGGACGCTCTCGACCTCGGTGGGGGAGAGGTACCCGGCCCGGCGGTGGCCCTTGGCGATGCCCACCGCCCGGCGCACCACGGTGGAAGCCTTGTGATCACGGGCGAAGTCGGTGAGGTAGAGGGCGACGACCTCGGCATCGGCGGGAAGGGACTCGAACCCATGGCTCCCACACCAGGACAGAAGGCCCGCCAGTCGGTGGCGTAGTTGCGCCGGGTGCCCTCGGCCTCGGCGGCAGCCAGGAAGCCACGAGCCTCGGCCACCAGCTCATCCAGCGTCGCCGGCGGCAGGGGAGTGGCTGGCTG
>JANMRJ010001084.1:0-3179 GCA_031370985.1 Acidimicrobiales bacterium | reverse complement strand
CGAAGGTCGTCCAAGTCAGCCTCATCTCCGACAGCCTCGGGTACGACGTCGTCGCCCCGCGGATGGATGAAACCCGTCGGCGGCTGGAGGTCAAGGGCACGCGATCCCAGGGCCCGGGTTTCAAGATCACGCTGTCGCGGGGCGAGGCGCGTCAGGGCCTGCGCGATCCCGACTGGTCGTTGGTCGTGTGCCAGATCAAGCCAGACGACTCGGTTGAAGTCCTCGGCTGGTGCAGCGCCAAGAAGATCGAACCTGATCTTCCGATCGACGGCGAGCACGGACGGTGGACCAGTGTCGAGATCCCGATTCTGGACACGACGCTGACACCCGGGCTGCCTCCATGCTGATGCCCCATTGCGCGATCGCCAAAGTTGCCGTGACGATAGAACCGACGAGTCTCCCGTATGGACCATCAGACCGTGCTTGACCAGGCGACCCCAGTTCTCGCAGACCTCGCGGCCATCGACCAACTCGATGTCGTGGAGCGAAGCCCCCTGCGTCACATCGACACCGACGTCGTCAGCGCAGCTGCGCGGGCAGAGACCCGAAATCGCGAGGTCCATCTTCCGCCGGTGTCGGCCTACCGATGGTGGGCGAGGCGCACGGAGGCGGTCAACGGCGCCGTCCTCGACGCCCTGGCCAAAGACGTTCCCGGTCGCCTGCTGATCGTTGATCCGTTCGCCGGCGGCGGTGTCATCCCGTTGGCTGCCACGCTCAGGAAGCACTGGACGTACGCCCAGGACCTGAACCCCTGGGCGGCGACGGGCCTCGCGGGCATGCTCGACCTGCCGAACGCCTTGGATCTTGCGATCGCCCGGGACCGCATCGCCGTGATGCTCGCCGACACCTTCCGCAACGCCTACGCCACCACGTTCTCTGACGGATCCGCGGCGGTGGTCAGCCACACCTTCCGTGTCGCCACGGCGAAGTGCCCTGGCTGTGGCGTCCGACAGCGCCTGTACCCGCATGCCTTGGTCTCGTTGATGACCCGCCGCGAACGCGGTGGTTCCGAGGCGTTCTTGGCCTGCCCGGCTGGTCACCTCTTCCAGGGATCGGAGACGGCCGGTGCACAGCCGTGCCCGACCTGCCAACGACCGACCGATCCCCTCGCCGTCTACACCGACCGTCGCATCAAGACCTGCCCGGAATGCGGGACGGCCACGCGGCTCGAGCAGTTGGCGACCGAGGGCAAGTGGGGCTGGGAGGTCGTCCTCATCGAGCGTGTGAGCGGACGGAACCGCGAGTTGGCCATCCCGACGGCCAAGGAGACCCGGAAGGCCGCCGACCGCGGCTGGAAACCCGAGTTCGACCTCGGGCCCATCCCGAAGGGCCAGGAGACCAAGGTTCTGCTACGTCACGGCTTCCGAACGTGGGCCGACCTCTACCCGAGCCGACAGCGTGTCGTCATGGAGCGAATCCTCGCCGCGATCGACGACGCGGCGCCCGACACGGCGACCAGACGCGCCCTTCGCCTTGCCGTCTACGGCGTGGCTGAGATGGCGGGGAACCTGTCCCGCTGGGATCGCTTCTACCTGAAGAGTTACGAGGCGATGGCGGGCCACCGCTTCAACTTCACGACCTTCGCCGTCGAGCCCAATGTCTGGGGCACGAGCGCCAGCGGACGAGGCAGTGTCACGCGCCGGATCAACGCGTTCGTGAAGGCGGCCGACTGGATGCACGGCCGCGGCATCGGCCGGCTGGATGTCGAGGGTCCGCTTGCGTCGACGACCGAACCCACGCCGATGGACGGTCACGACGTCCGCGTCGTCGAGGGCGACTCGCGGCACATCGTTCTTCCGACCGATTCGGCGGATGCGGTTCTGAGCGATCCGCCCTACCACGATGATGTTCAGTACGGCGAACTCTCGCTGCCGCTGCGGGCCTGGGCGGGCCTGTCAACCGACGACCTCTTCGGCGAAGCGTCGGTCAACCAGTCCACGCAGCAGAACACCGCGATCGGCGAGTACAAGGACCTTCTGACCGGGATCTTCCAGGAGTGCAATCGCGTCCTCCGGCCGGGCGGCCACCTGATCTTCAGTTACGCGAATCGCGACACCGGGGCCTGGGCGGCGGTCATCGGTGCCTTGCAGGACGCCGACTTCAAGGCGATCGGCTACACCGTCTTGGCGAGCGAGAACGAGACCGACGTGGTCAAGCGGAATGTTCGCGCGTGCATGCTCGACTTCATGATCGACGTGGTTCCGAAGAAGACCGCGAATGTTGAAACGTGGACGCCGGCGGACCTTCCGCCGTCCGCAGAGGGGTCGTTCCTCGCCATCATCGGCGAGACCTTCATGAGGCTCGGAAGCCTCGAGAAGCGCGACCTGATCGTGATGCGCGAGCGGCTGTTGAAGAGCGACTTCTTGAGCAGCGGCATCACTGCCGAGGCGAAGTCCGCCTAGACCGTAGGGAGCGTTGCTCGCGCGGCCAAACGACGAGCCAGAGCGGGGCCCAGAGGCCAGAGCGCCAACAGGAGCGCGAGGTCGGGTCGAGAGGCCACCGCCGGCTCAGGCGTCGACGCGAGATCGGCGACGGCCAGCCAAGAGCCCTCGAACTCGCGCAGGCGAACATCGACCCAGAAGTCGATGGCTGGATGGGTGAGACGCAGTTCGATCACGCAATCAAGGTACAACTCGGTCCGGCCGAATGGCAGAGGGCCGCTGACCTCTGGCCGCTATCGGGGCGGGGTGAGGTGACAGATGGTGTGCCCCCAACCAAAGAGGCACCCATGGTCATCGAGACAGCCCGAACCGCGCCCCGGCAAACATCCCAGCGCGGAGAACTCCTTGCGGCCGCGCCAGACCGAGTCACGCAGATCATCGCGATTGCCCGCGTCTGGGACATCGACGCCGACCTTCGACCGAACGACGGACTTCCACCACCGCGTGCCGGGTGGGCGCCGACCTTCGCAATCGCCGCCGAGCGCGGCTTCGTTCCGCGCAGCGCGGGCATCGGCGACGACTGAAATGGCGGAAGTTCCCGCGTGTCCTCGATGCCAGGAACGCTTGTGGTTCGCGCGTCGGCGCGAGGAGGTCGAGTCGGAGTCCGATCTCGATCCCAAGACCGGCCTCTTTCGTCCAGAAGAACAGGTCGACGGAGAACTCATGGTTCTCGACTTTGTCTGCCGAGGATGCGGCTACGGGGCCGAGGCGGGCGAACTCTTCGACGTGCTCGAGAGC
>JANMRJ010001055.1:0-2629 GCA_031370985.1 Acidimicrobiales bacterium | reverse complement strand
CGAACCCTTGGCCCGCGAGGCCATGAACCGGGCCATCCAGAAGCTGCCGATCAAGGCCAAGATCATCGTGCGGGCGGAGGAGATCTGATGGTGAACTCCCGAACTACCGAACTGCGCGAGATGGGCGACGACGAGCTGGCCACCCGCTTGGCGGAAGCTCGCCAGGAGCTGTTCAACCTGCGCTTCCAGCACGTCACCGGCCAGCTCGACAACTACAGCCGTTTGGGCCAGCTCCGCAAGGACATCGCCCGCATCGAGACGCTGCTTCGTGAGAACGAGATCGTCGCAGCAGAAGCGGCCGAGGCCGAGGCCGACGCCGAGTGGCAGGCCGCCAACGAGGCCCGCAAGGCACGCGTCACCGCCAGCCGCGGCACCGCACAGAACGAGGGAGAGAGCAATGGCTGAGGCCGACGGCACGAGTGGAGAGACTCAGGGCCTGAGCGGCCCCCTGAGCGGGGACACGGCTCGTCCCAACCCGCGCAAGGTGCGTGAGGGCGTCGTCGTCTCCTCCGCCATGGACAAGACCGCCGTCGTGGCCGTCATCGAGCGGGTGCGCCACCGTCGCTACACCAAGACGGTGCAGCGGACCAAGCGCATCCACGCCCACGACGAGGCCAACGAAGCCAAGGTGGGCGACCGAGTCCGCATCTCCGAAACCCGCCCCCTCTCCAAGCTGAAGCACTGGCGTATCGTCGAAGTGCTGGAGCGTGCGAAGTGAGCTTTGCGATCGTCAGGACAGCACAGTGATCCAACAGGAAACCCGCCTCCGTGTGGCCGACAACTCCGGGGCCAAGGAGGTGCTCTGCATCAAGGTGCTGGGCGGCTCCAAGCGCCGCTACGCCTCCATCGGCGACATCATCGTCGGCACGGTCAAGCAAGCCATCCCCGGCGCGGCCGTGAAGAAGGGTGAGGTCGTCAAGTGCGTCGTCGTGCGCACCAAGAAGGAGAACCGCCGGCCCGACGGCAGCTACATCCGCTTCGACGAGAACGCCGCCGTGCTCATCAACGACGCCCTTCAGCCCCGGGGCACCCGCATCTTCGGCCCGGTGGGCCGGGAGCTGCGGGACAAGAAGTTCATGCGGATCATCTCTCTCGCACCTGAGGTCCTGTAGATGAAGCTGAAGAAGGGGGACCGCGTGAAGGTCCTCACCGGCAAGGACCGGGGCGACGAGGGCGAGATCATGCGCGTCTTCCCGAAGGAAGGGAAGGTCATCGTCGAGGGCGTGAACGTGGCCAAGAAGCACCAGCGGGCGCTACGGGCCACCATGCAGGCAGGGATCATCGACAAGGACATGCCGATGCAGGCGTCGAACGTGGCGCTGATCTGTCCGTCGTGCGGGCCGACCCGGATCGGCTATCGGTTCGACGCCCAGGGCACGAAGATCCGGATCTGCCGCAAGTGCGGAGGTGACGTCTGATGTCCGACACCGCCACAACGGAGACGACAGCCGGCACCTCTCCGACAAGCAGGGAGATCCCCCGCCTCAAGACCCGGTTCAACGATGTCCTCCGTGTCCAGCTCCAGGAGTCCCTGGGCCTCGGCAACATCATGGAGGTCCCCCGCCTCGAGAAGATCGTGGTCAATATGGGCGTGGGCCGGGCCACCCAGCAGGCATCCCTGCTCGAGGGGGCGGTCACCGACCTCACCCTGATCACCGGCCAGAAGCCGCTGGTGACCCGGGCACGCAAGTCGATCGCCAACTTCAAGCTGCGCGAGGGCGTGCCCATCGGGGCCAAGGTCACCCTGCGAGGGGACCGGATGTGGGAGTTCCTCGACCGGCTGATCGCGCTGGCCATCCCCCGTATCCGCGACTTCCGGGGCCTGCCGCCGAACGGCTTCGACGGCCGGGGGAACTACACCTTCGGTGTCGATGAGCAACTGATCTTCCCTGAGGTCGACTACGACAAGATCGACGCAGTGCGCGGGATGGACATCACCATCGTGTCCACCGCCCGTACCAATGCCGAGGGGCGAGCCTTGCTCGACGCCTTCGGCTTCCCGTTCCGACGTGCTGACGCCCCGCAGTAGCGGGATCTGAGGAGTTTCGTGGCCAAGACAGCGCTCATCCAGAAGCAGCAGCGCAAGCCAAAGTTCAAGGTACGGGCCTACACCCGCTGCGCCCGTTGCGGGCGACCGCGTGCCGTGTACCGCAAGTTCAACCTGTGCCGTATCTGCCTTCGGGAGATGGTGCACGCCGGCGAAGTTCCCGGCGTGACGAAGGCCAGCTGGTGAGAGGAGGCAGCCGATGACAATGACCGATCCGATCGCCGACATGCTGACGCGCCTCCGCAACGGGGCGACAGCGAGCCAGGACAGCGTGCGCATGCCGTCGTCCAAGCTGAAGGAGGCCCTGGCCACGATCCTGCGCCGCGAGGGCTACATCGGTGACTTCAAGGTGAGCGAGGACGGCACCCGCCCGGGACGCATCCTCGAGATCACCATGAAGTACACCCACGACCGTTCGCCCACGATCTCCGGCCTGCGCCGGGTGTCGAAGCCGGGCCGGCGGGTCTACATTCAGGCCGACAGCCTGCCGCGCGTGCTCGGCGGCCTCGGTGTCGCCGTGCTCTCGACCAGCCAGGGGCTGCTCACCGACCGCGAGGCGCGTCAGCGCCGGGTCGGTGGCGA
>JANMRJ010000994.1:0-9703 GCA_031370985.1 Acidimicrobiales bacterium | reverse complement strand
CCACGCCGCTGTCCTCGACGGCGAGATGGTGACCTTCAACGACAAGGGCCACACCAGCTTCCAGCGCCTGCAACGGCGCATGCACGTGGTCGCCCCGCCGGCCCGCCTGATCGCCGAGACGCCGGCGGTGTTCGTGGCCTTCGACGTGCTTTGGCTTGACGGCAAGCTGCTCGTCGACCGCCCGCAGACCGAGCGCCGGCGCCTCCTCGACAGCCTCCACGTCAAGGGCCCGGCCTGGCAGACAGCGCCCGTCCTCGACGCCACGCCGGCCGAGCTCCTCGAGGTCTGCCGGCAGGCCGGGCTCGAAGGGTTCATGGCCAAGAAGCTCGACGCGCCGTACGCCGTCGGGCGCCGGTCGACAGCGTGGTGGAAGGTCAAGTGCGGACGCCGGCGGGAGTTCGTCGTTGGCGGGTGGTCGAGCGGCCAGGGCAGCCGCCAGGAGAGCATCGGCTCGCTCGCCCTCGGCTGCTACGACACCGCGGAGGAGGCGACGCAGCAGCTGTTCTACGTCGGTCAGGCGGGGTCAGGGCTCAACGACGAGATGATCCGCCAGCTCCAGAAGCTCTTCGGTCAGATCGGCCTGCCGGCGTCGCCATTCATGAACCCGCCGCCGGCGACGCTCCATTACGTGCGGCCCATGCTGGTGGTGGAGATCGCCTACACCGAGGTCACCGAGTCGGGCACGCTCCGCCAACCGTCGATCAAGGGCCTGCGCGCCGATGTCATCGCCGGCGAGGTCACCTGGGACGACGAGATCGCCGAGCGCTTCGCCGGCTGAACCGCCGGCGGAAACGGGCACGGCTTCCGACGTAGCATCACGTTGTGCCCAGACCCATCTGGAGTGGTGCCATCAGCTTCGGGCTGGTGAACGTGCCGGTCAAGCTCTACAGCGCCACGTCGTCGAAGGATGTCCGATTCCACCAGCTCGACGCCAAGTCGAACTCGCGGATCAAGCAGAAGCGGGTCTCAGCGGTCACCGGCGAGGAGGTGGCCTACGAGGACATCATCAAGGCCTACGAGATCGCCCCCGACAACTACGTGACAATCACGCCCTCCGAGCTCGACTCCCTTGACGCCAAGGCCACCAAGACCATCGACATCGAGGACTTTGTCGACCTCGACCAGATCGACCCCGTCTACTACGAGCGGCCGTACTACCTCGTGCCCGACAAGGGCGGCCAGAAGGCGTACGCCCTGCTGCGCAACGCCATGCGGGACACGAACAAGGTGGGCATTGCCCGGGTCGTCCTGCGCACCAAGCAGTACCTGGCCGCCATCCGCCCCTTAGGGGATGCACTGGTCATGGAGACCATGCTCTTCGCCGACGAGGTCAACTCCCTCGACGATCTGGACCTGCCCGGCCCCGATGTCGATGTCACCGACCGCGAGGAGAAGATGGCCCGGTCGCTGATCGACTCCCTCACCACCGACTTCGAGCCGTCGAAGTACCGCGACGAGTACCGTGCACGGGTCCTGGCGCTCATCGAGCAGAAGGCGTCGGGCCAGGCCATCGTGGCTGAGACCGCCGCCGACAAGGCGCCGAAGGTCGTCGACCTCATGGCCGCCCTTGAAGCGAGCCTGGCCGCGGTGAAAGCCAAGGGGGCGTGAGTACGGCCTCGACATCGGTCGAGGTGGAGGTCGGCGGCCGGCAGCTCAAGCTGTCCAACTTCGACAAGGTCCTGTACCCCGAGACCGGGTTCACCAAGGGCCAGGTCATCGACTACTACACCCGGATCGCGCCGGCGCTGCTGCCCCACCTCCACCAGCGCGCCCTGACCCTCAAGCGCTACCCCAACGGGGTCGACGGCCAGTTCTTCTACGAGAAGAACTGCCCGAAGCACCGGCCGCCGTGGGTGGAGACGCTGCCGGTCTGGAGCGCCCGCAACAAGGCCAATGTCAACTACTGCCTCATCGACGAGTTGGCCGGCCTGGTGTGGGTGGCCAATTTGGCTTCGTTGGAACTGCACACGTCGCTGTCGCACGCCCGTGATGTCCAGCGGCCGTCGATGGTGGTCTTCGATCTCGACCCCGGGCCGCCGGCGACGGTTGTCGAGTGCGGGCAGGTGGCGCTCTGGCTGCGCGAGGTTCTCGACGACCTGGGCCTGACCGCGTTCCCGAAGACATCGGGTTCGAAGGGCCTCCAGATCTACGTGCCGCTGAACACGCCGGTCACCTACAACGAGACCAAGCCGTTCGCCCACGCCATGGCCAGGCTGCTGGAGCAGCGCCACCCCGGCGAGGTCCTCTCGGTCATGACCAAGGATCTGCGGACCGGCAAGGTCTTCATCGACTGGAGCCAGAACGACGACTCCAAGACCACGATCTGCGTGTACTCGCTCCGCGCCCGCCCGCACCCAACCGTATCCACGCCGGTGACCTGGGACGAGGTGCAGGCCGTGGTTGACAGCCGGGATCCAAACGATCTGGTCTTCGAGGCCGGCGAGGTACTCATGCGGGTGGAGCGCGACGGCGACCTGTTCGCGCCGCTCAACGAGCTGGAACAGGCGCTGCCGGGGCTGCCCCAGTAGATGTGTACCGGCTAGTGCCATGGGGCAGCTACGGCGACGCCGGCCGCATCGGTCGAGTTAGTGTCCGGCCAAGTCTAGAAAGGACAGGCGATGATCGACATGAAGAAGCGTCGGGAAACAAGGTTCACCAAGGTGCTGGGGAAGTCCGGCGTCGCGCTGCTGCTACTGGCCGCCGGCTGCTCCAGCGACGTGCGCAACGGCGATCCCCAGATCACCGCCAAGCAGTCCCGCGGCGCCTCGGGGGCGCTCGAAGCGCTCACCGTAACCGGGAAGCGGTTCGCTCCGAACGGACAAGTCCACATCACCCTGCTGCTGGCCGGCGGTCCGGCCAACGCCTCGCCGTACGTCGAGGAGGACATCCAGGCCGACAGCAACGGAAACATCCGCTTCGAGAAGCGGCCCGTTCCGTGCCCGAAGTCCGCCGACTATGGGAAGGGAAGTTTCACTCTGGTGACCGCCCGTGACACGGCGTCGGGCATCAGCGGGTCGAGGTCCCTCAGCCCGGGAGCGGCGCCCGACTGCAAGGCCTGACCCGACCGCAGCCAGGCTTTGTGTCCGCTGGACTACCGCAGGAGTAGTCAAGCGGACACAAAGCCCAGTTCAGGTATCGACGCCGAGCAGGCGGGGGCGGGTAACGGCCCGGGCGCCCCGTTTTAAGCCCAGGATCGCCGCGATCCAGGCGAACGCGCCGACCCACAGGCCGGCGTGGCCGTGGCCCAGCAGGCCGCCGGTGGACTGGGCGTAGGAGAGCATGATCAGCGGGAGGGTGACCAGGCCGGATGCCTGCTGCGCCGCCGCCGCGCTCTTGACCCGGGCCGACAGGCGCAGGACCACCGACAGCGTGATGGCCAGGAACGGCGGGACGACCCAGAGCATCAGCACCCACCACGCCGAGGTCGGGAAGAACCACCCGCCCACATGGGGCCCCACGATCAGGTTCACCGCCAGCGAGTAGCAGCCGAAGCCGATCAGGGTTGTCAGGTAGCCCGGCACGAGGCTGGCGATGAGCTTGCCCAGGTAGATCTCCTGCTCCGACGCCGGCGAGTGGGCCAGGAACTCCCCCGTGCCCTTCTCCTTCTCGCCGACGATGGCGTTGGCCCCGACCGCGGTGGAAATGGTCATCGGCACGATGACGGCCATCGGAGCGAACAGGTAGACAGCGAGGGCGTAGCTGGTCCGGTCGGTGGCACTCTCGCCCCGGATGGCCTGCTGGGCGGCCTGCGGCAGCACCTCGAGGGCGGCGGACACGTTCTTGACCGTGCCCACACTGCCGATGTTGGTGATGGTCAACAGCAGGATCGTCGGGACGATCACGAAGAAGAGGGCGGCCAGCACCAGCATGGGCGCCCAGAAGTCGGGGGCGTGGCCGAGCTGGCGGAGGTCGTTGCGGGCCACCGCCCACATCCGCCCCCAGTCGAGCCGGCGCGGCCTTTTCGGGTGGATGTCGCTCATCGCCGGCGCACCCGCAGGTAGAGCTCCTCGAGCGACCGTTCGTGGGGGGCCACAGCGGTGAGGCGGACGCCGGCCGCGGCCAGCGACGCGACCATGCCGGGGACGCGGGCCACGTCGTCGAGCTCGACGTTCGCCGTCGCGCCCTCGCGCACATACGTCACGACACCCTCCATCACCGCCAGCACGTCGAGGCCGCTCGGGTCCTCGGCCGCGAAACGGACCAGCGGGCGGGGCCAGTACCGGCTCATCAGGCTCTCAGTCGAGCCGGCCAGAATGGCCGTGCCGTCCTCCATCATCACGACCTGGTCCGCCAGCCCCTCGGCCTCCAGCAGGAGGTGGGTGGACATCACCACGGTCGTGCCGGCCAATGTCATCTCCCGCACCAGGCCCAGCACCGCATGCGACGACTCGGGGTCGAGGCCAGATGTCGGCTCGTCGAGCAGGAGCAGGTCGGGCTCATGCAGCACGGCGCGGGCCAGGGCGAGGCGGGTCTTCATGCCGGTCGAGTAGCCGCCGACACGCAGATCGAGCGAGCGGTCGATGCCGAACCGAGCAGCGGCCTTCTCGATCGGGGCGTTGCGGCCCAGGCCGAAGATCTCGGCCGCGAAGCGCAGGTTATCCCTGCCGGTCAGGCGGTCGTAGAGGGCGGGCTTGGCCGCCACCACACCACAGCGGCGGCGAACATCTTCACCGTCGGCGCCGCCCGGGTCGAGGCCGAAGACGCGTGCCGTGCCGGACTGGGGCAGCAGGGCGCCGGTGATGACCCGGAGGGCGGTGGTCTTGCCGGCGCCGTTGGGCCCGACCAGCACCGTGATGGATGCGGCCGGTACCGAAAGGTCGAGGTCGACCAGACCCGTGCCGGAGCCGAAGCTGTAGCGCACGCCGGCCAGCTCGACGACCGGCCGGCCACCGACTACGACGGCACGCTGTTCGCGAACGGACGTGTGTGCGTGCATGAGACCCAGGATTGGATCGGCAGTCCGGGACCCGACCTTGAGCGAATTTTTAGACCAGGCGGCGGTCCGTCGCCCAGCGGCTGAGCTGGTGGCGGTTGGTGAGCTGCAGCTTGCGGAGCACGGCTGAGGCGTGGGTCTCGACGGTTTTGATGGAGATCGTCAGTTGGCGGGCGATCTCCTTGTAGGAGTAGCCGCGGGCCAGGAGGCGCAGCACCTCCTTCTCCCGCACGGTGAGCAGGTCGAGCTCGGGGTCGACCGGGCCGCGGTAGTCGGCGGCGAAGGCGTCGAGCACGAAGCCGGCGAGGCGGGGCGAAAACACCGCGTCGCCGCCGGCCACCCGCAGTACGGCGTCGACCAGGTCGGGGCCGGAGATCGTCTTGGTGACGTAGCCTCGGGCGCCGGCCCGGATGATGGCGATCACGTCCTCGGACGCATCGGACACTGAGAGGGCGAGGAACTTCACCTCGGGGTTGGTTACGCCGACGGCCTCGATAACCGCCCGGCCGCCACCGCCGGGCATGTGGACATCGAGGAGCACGACGTCGGGCGTCCGCTCGCCGATCATCTCGATGGCCGCGTCGACCTCGGAGGCATCCCCGACCACCTCGACGGCATCGCCCAGCTCGGCCCGCACGCCCGACAGCACCAGGGCGTGGTCATCGACGAGGAACACCCTGGGGCGGGTCATCACTTGGCCCCGCCTCCCGGGCGGGTCATCGTGGCATCACCAGTTCGACCTCCGTCCCGAGCCCGGGCTCGCTGTGGACCACAGCTTTGCCGCCGTGGCGGTCCATGCGCCCGACGATCGAGTCGGCGATCCCCCGCCGGCTGCGCGGGACCTCGTCGATGTCGAAGCCTTTCCCCCGGTCGCGCACGAAGACGGTCACCTGGTGGGGTTCGACCTCCAAGTAGGCCGAGACCGCGCTGGCCCCCGAGTGGCGGGCGGCGTTGGCCAGGGCCTCCCGGCTGGAGAGGACCAGGGCCACCAACCGCTCGTCGACCGGGCAGTCACCCACCTCGACGGTCTCCACGGCCACGCCGTGGAGGTACTCGATCTCGTCGCGCACCCGTTCGAGGGCGGCGGTCAGGCTCCCGCCGGGATTGAGCTCGGGGGTGCCGTAGAGCCAGTTCCGCAGCTCCCGCTCCTGGGACCGGGCCAGGGTGCTGACCTTCTTGGCGTCGGTGGAGTTGCGCTGGATCAGGGTCAGCGTCTGGAGCACGGAGTCGTGGATATGGGCGGCGACCTCGGCCCGCTCCTGGGTCAGGATGCGCTCCTGGCGCTCGATGCCCAGGTCATGGGTCAGCCGCCACCACCAGGGGCCGAACATCATCACCAGGCCGACGGCGATGGCCGCGGTGGCCAGGATGCCGGCGCTGGGCGACGCCACGCTGGGGGTGGTCACGAGGAACACGGCCACGCCGGCCACGACCAAGCCGAGGCCCAGCGCCACCTGCGCCAGCGCGGCGGCCACGCCGGCCAGCATCCGCCGGTCGGCGTCGGTGCCTTGACGGGTGGGCGGCGGCACCACACAGGCATGATCCCACGTCGGGCCGGGACAAGGAGGACGACGCCCGGCGCCGGCCGGTACGGTCGGCCGCATGGACTCCGACGACGCCCGCCGGCTGGTCGTCGAGCGCGGCCTGGCCGCCGCCGCCTTCGGCCACCTGACCGAGGCGTTCCTGACGCTCCCCTTCGAGTCCCTCGGCCCGGTCAAGACCCTCCTGAAGCGGTACTTCTCCGCCGCGCCGTGGTCGCCAGCGGATGACGACGCCCTGGCCGCCGCGGTCGGGCCGGGTGAGGGCACCCGGCACCGCGCGCTCGACGACGACCTGACGCTCGACTTCGGCTGGGACACCGGCCGGTTCGGGGTGCGGGTGGCCGGCGCCCGACCCTTGACCGAGGATCGAGTGTGCAGAGATCGTCGTCTGACGACACATTCTGCACATGCGGCCGGGGCCGACGACATCCCCGCCACTCCAAGGCCCGATCCCCTCGCCGGCACGTTCGACGGACCGGTCGTCCCCGAGGCCACGCCCAACCCTCGCACCATCCGGTTCGGGTTCGGACACCCAGTGCACGCCGGCCCGAGCCGTTGGTACGAGTCGGCGACCGCGGCCGCGGATGACCCGCAGGTTGCGCGCCTCTTCGCTGAGTTCGACCAGGTGGCCAACGTGCTGGTCGGGCCCGACTTCGTAGCCGTTGGCCTGCGCCGGCCCGGCGACTGGGAGGCTCTGTTGGCCACGGTGCTGGCCGTCGTCACCGACGAGTTCGCCGACGCCGGCGGCGCGCCGGCACAACCGACCGGCGCGGCCGGGGGGCCGGCGTGGCTCAGCGGCCGACCGGCGCCGGCCGGTGACGACACGCGCCGGCTGACCCGCCTGGAGCAGGCCTGGCGCGATCTTGGCGGCCTGCGCCCCGCCGAGCGGCCTGCTGACCTCGCCACCCTCGTGGCCGCGGCCGCGGATGACGACCAGTCCCGCCGGCAGGTCGCGGCCAACCTGCTGGGAGAGGCCGACCCGGTCGTCGCCCTCGACCGGTGGGCCGTACTCGTCGTCGACCTCGCTCGTCCGGTGCGCCGGGCCGCGGTCGACGCCATGGTCGATGCCGGCCGGGAGGAGCTGCGCTCGCTCCTGGAGTCGGCCCTGGCCGACGCCGACGCGTGGGTGCGGTGGAAAGCGCTGCGGGGCCTGGCCGAGCTCGGCTCCGCCCCGAGCCGGGCCGCGATCGAGGCCAAGGCCGAGGACCCCGACTTCCGGGTGCGCCTCGAGGCCGCGACCGCCCTCCGGCAGGCGCCGGCGTGAGCATCCAGTCCCGCCTCCGGAGCCCGAGCGGCCCCCTGAGCGGGGGACACGGCCAGGGGGCCGGCTACACGCCGGCGGCTGAGCCGACGATCGCCCAGCCGGTCGCCTTCCTGCGCGAACTGGCGTCGAGCGGGCGGTTCCACCGCGACAACGGGCTCGGGCGCATCTACCACCCGGGCAGCGTGTCCTTGCGGGAGAACACCCCGAACGACAGCCTGCACATCGTCGTCCACGACGACCACATCTCGGCCCACGTCGACCGCGTTTCGCCGCTCGACGGGCTGCCCGACAAGCGGTCGCGTTACTCGATCTCCCGGGCCGCTCTGCACAACGTGGTGGGCGCAGCCCAGGATGTCGTCCGCCTCCTGCGGGGCCGCAAGGGCGACCACCGGTCGCACCTCGACTGCGCGTGGGTCTGGGACGGCTACCAGCCGGTACCCCACGCGGCCGACCTCCTCCACCCGTCAGCATGGAGCGTGCATGTCGAGGCCCGGGTCGCCGGAGCGCTCGACGAGGCCCGGATGCGCAAGGCCCTTGACACGGTCCTGGGTCATCGCTCGTACAACCACGACCCCCTCCTGGTTGTGGACTGCCCCGACGACCAGGCGCTCGACGCCACCCGCCAGGCGGTGCTCGTCGATCCGGTCACCGTGGCCGACTGGCCCCCCGTGCTCCTCCGGCTGGCCCACCATCCCGATGGCGATGTCCTGTTGCTCAACGTCAGCCACGGCGCCGCCGACGGCTTCTGCGCGGTGCGGGTGCTCCAGGCAGTCGCCGGTGCCTACGCCGGCGATGGCCCCCCTGCGGAGCCGCTCGACTTCGTGGCCGTGAACGACCTTCCGATCCGGCCGGCGTCGGCCCCGGTGTCCGCCATCGAGGCCTGGTACCGGACCGTGGTGGAGCGGGTGCGGGACATGCTGGCCAACCCCGCGGCGATCGCCCCCGACGGCGGCATCGACGAGCCCGGCTACGGCTTCCACTTCGTTGCGCTCTCGGTGGCCGACACCCGGCGGGTGGCCAACGTGCACCGCCAGGGGACGGCCCGCAATGTCCTGCTCGCCGGCCTCCACCTGGCCATCGGCGAGTGGAACCTCGACCACGGCACCCCCGGCCGACGCATCGGCGTGCTGGTGCCCGTCGACCTGCGGCCGCCCGAGTGGCGCGACGAGCTGGTCGGCAACTTCTCGGTGACGGCGCGGGTCTCGACCAGCCGCCGGCACCGCTCGGGAGCGCGGGCCGCACTCAAAGCAATCACCGCCCAGAAGACCCGAAACAAGCGGTTCCGCACCGGCGTGGCCCTGCTCGCCGCGCTGGAACGCAACGGCCTGCTCCCCCTGTGGGCCAAGCAGTCGCTCGTCGTCCTCCAGCCCCTGACCCGCAACCGCGAGGTCGACACTGCGTTCCTGGCCAACGTCGGCTGGCTGGAGGAGGCGCCGGCGTTCGGGGCCGAGGCCGGCGAGACGACCGATGTCTGGTTCTCGCTACCGGCGCGGGCGCCCCACAGCCTGTGTGTCGGGGCGGTCACCGTCGCCGGCCGGCTCCATCTGACGTTCCGGTACCCCCGCCGGCTGTTCTCCCCCGAGGCCATGCGCCGCTTCGCAGAGTCGTACGTCGACCACACCGTCGGCGTGGCCGAACGGCGCTGGTGAACGGCCGGGCACCGATCAGTCAGTCGTTGTCGCTCAGGTAGTCGTCGAACGTACCGCCCGTGCGCCAGTAGAACCCATCGCGGCGCTCGAAGATCTCTTCCTCGACCAGGTAACGCCGCAAGGCGGCGTAGTCGGGGTGGAACCGCCCCAGCAGGTAGTTGACCTGCTCCTCGGGGTACGTGCGGCCCGGCTCGAACTGCCCGGCGAGGAAGTCCAGCACCACGAGCCGCTTCGACCGGGTGGCCGGGACGTGGGTGAGCTTGCCGTCGACCAGGTAGTTGCGCAGCACGCCGGCCTGGTCGGCGGTGGCGCCCAG
>JANMRJ010000990.1:0-5118 GCA_031370985.1 Acidimicrobiales bacterium | reverse complement strand
GCCGCGCTCGTCGAGGTCGGGCTTGTACTGGCCACCGGTGGTGCGGTGCTCATGGGAGGCGCTGGTGTCGAAGGCGGGGTGGCAAAGTCGGCCGAAGGCGCTCGTGGCCCGTGCCCCCTTTCCGGCGCCTCAGGCGCCAAGTCGGGGTAAGTGGATTCGCGTCCAGTTCGGTTCTCAGGGCGCATGGGCACGCGTATCCCAGGTTCGAGCCTCCGGGCTCTGACACCCTCGGCGATCAGTCGAGCCTGGCTACGCCCTGGCTGAGTAATCCGGAGGAGATCCCACTGCTGGGAGCGTCGGGGTCCTCAGGCGCCGGCGGGTTCAGTCGTCGTCGGTGACGGCGAGGATGTCGGCAGCGACGGCCAGCGCGGTGGCCAGGCCGGCGGCCCGCTGGGCCACGCTGGCCAGGTAGCGGTCGGCGCCGGCGTGGTCGAGGGGCGGCCGGCCGAGCGACCGGACCAGGGCGGTGGGGTCGGCGGCCGGCGTGATCCGGGTCGGGGCGGCCACCTTGGGCGGGATGCGCCAGAACTCAGCGGGCGTCGGCTCGGCCGGCGGCCGGGCGCCGGCCCGCTTGGCCGCCTGCTTGTTGTTGGTGCCGGCGCCGCCGCCGCCGTTGTTGGTATTGCGACGGGGAGTGCCCTGGCCAGAACTCATGCCGCCGCCTCCTGGCCGCCGGTGGACGTTTCCTCCGCCTCGGCGGTGAGGAGCGTGTCCGGGCGCAGGCCCAGGGCCACTCGCAGCTGGTCGGGATCGAGGTCGGCCAGCGAGCTCGACTTGGGCAGCACCAGGTCGGCGATGTGGCGCTTGCCATTGACGACATCTTCCACTCGCTCATCGACCGTGCCGGGGCAGACCAGGCGGTGCGAGACGACCGTGCGCTCCTGGCCGATGCGCCACGCCCGGTCGCGGGCCTGGTCCTCGACCGCCGGGTTCCACCACCGGTCGTAGAGCACGACGTGGCTGGCGGCCGTGAGGTTCAGGCCGGTACCGCCGGCCTTCAGCGACAAGACGAGGGTGGCGGAGCCCTTGCGAGCCTGGAAATCGGCGATCATCTTGTCGCGGACGCCCCGGGACAGGCCGCCGTGGTAGCAGTCGGTGTGCTTGCCGGTGCGGGCGGTCAGGTGGTCGGCCAGCTTCTTGCCCCACTCGGCGAAGTGAGTGAAGACCAGCACCTTCTCGCCGGCGGCGAACACCGAGTCGACGATCTCCTCCAGCCGGGCCAGCTTGCCGGAGCGGCCGGCGAGAGTCTGGTCGGCGCCCCCCTGGTAGGCGGCCGGGTGGTTGCAGATCTGCTTGAGGGCGGTGATGGCGGCGAGGATGTCGCCCTGGCGCCGCTCGTCGGCGTTGGCCTGGACGAGCCGGTCGATGACGGCCTGGTAGAGGCCGACCTGCTCGGGCGTCATCGTGCAGTGGTCGAGCTCGTCGATCTTGTCGGGCAGCTCGGCCGCGACCTCCGGCTCGGCCTTGGTGCGGCGGAACACGAGGATGCCGTTCAGGGCCCGCAGGGCGTGCTCGCCGCCGGGGCGGCCGTCGCGGCTCTGCACTGACAGCTGGGACACGAACGCAGCGCGGGGCCCGATGAGGCCGGGGTTGGTGAAGTCGAGGATGGCCCACAGGTCGCCCAGGCCGTTCTCCACCGGCGTGCCGGTAAGGGCCAGGCGGCTGCGAGCGTTGATCCGCCGCAGCTCCTGGGCCACGTCGCTGGCCGGGTTCTTGATGGCCTGGGCCTCGTCGAGGACGACGCGGGCCCACTCGAAGCCGGCAATGGCCTCGATGTCGCGCACGGCCGTGCCGTAGGTAGTGATGACGATGTCGGCCGCCTCGGCCTTGGCCCGCAACTGTGCGGGGGTGGCCCGGCTGGCGCCGTGGTGGACGACGACCCGCAGCTTGGGTGCGAACCGGTGGGCCTCGGCCGACCAGTTCCCGACCACCGCCGGCGGGGCAATAACCAGGGTGGGGCCGCCGCCAGCGCCGGCTGCGCCGGCCGATGTGGACGCGCGACCGAGCCGGGCCAGGTGGGCGAGCACCGTCGGCGTCTTACCCAGGCCCATGTCGAGGGCCAGGCAGCCGCCGAGGCCGGCGGAGTCGAGGAAGCCGAGCCAGGCCAGCGCCTCGGCCTGGTAGCTGCGCAGGGTGCCGACGAAACCGTCGGGGTTGGTGACCGCCTCGGTAGACACGGTGCTGGTGCGGGCCAGCAGGTCGGCGGCCCAGCCGGAGCCGCCCACGCTCGTGCCGCCCGAGAGCGGCGAGCTCTCCAGGCCGACGGCGTGGCGCAGGACCTCGGCGCCGGTGAGCCGGGTGCGCTGCGCCCGCTCGGCCAGCGCGGCGGCGGCCTCGGTGAGGTCGACCCGGTCGATCTCGACCCAGCGGCCGCGGGAATGGATGAGGGGGCGAGCCTCGGCGGCCAGGCGGCGAATGTCCTCGGCGGACAGCTCGACATCGTCGAACACCGCCGACCACCGGACGTCGGCCAGTTGGTGGGCACCCACCACCGACGCGTCGACCGGCTCGGCGGTCAGGCGCAGCGCCGGCCGGGGCTTGCGGCGGGACAACTGCGGCACACGGACGTCGAAGCCGGCGGCAGCCAGCGACGGGCCGGTGATGCCCATGAGCTCGAAAGCCTCGTCCTGGCTGAGGACGACCTCGCCCCGGCGCTGACCACCCGGGCGGTTGAGCACCGGGAGGAGCCGCTCCAGGCGGACGGTCTCGTCGGCCAGGTGGCGCTTCGACCGGCCGTCGACCAACGCCACCTCGAGGGGCACCAGCCGGCCGTCCTGGCCGGGGCCGAGGACGGAGAGGAACCAGGCGTTGCCCTTGTCGGGCGGGTCGAGCTGGACGACGAGCCGGGCGTCGACCGGGCCACGCACGGGCTCGGCCCAGCGCTCCAGGCGTTCAGCCAGCGGCATGGCCAGGCGGGCGGGGGCGTCGAACGGCGTGCCGTCGAGGCTGGTGACGACCGCCTCGGAGACGTCGGCGGGCGTACGGACGACCGGCGGCGGCGCCGGCAGCTCGAGGCGGCCGGCGGCGTCACGGACGATGGCGTCGACCGCGGCGCCGAGCACGTCGAGCGTCAGCGTGCGGGCGTCGGAGTGGTCGAGGGCGGCAACCGGACCAGGCATAGCCCGGGACACGGCGTCGAGCTTGGCCCGATCGACGAGGGCCGGCGCCCAATGCACGGCGAAGGACGAGCCCGAGGCCTTGACGGTCGGGATGATGGCGCCGCGGGCGACGAAGTCGACCGCCCAGACCGCGACGCGGCCCAGCCACAGCACGCTGGCGCCGACGCCCTCGGGACGGTCGTACGCCCCGACGGTGACCAACCACCCCAGCGCCTGCGGGATGCCGATGGCGCGGGCCGGCGCCGATCCTGCCGACGGCAGCGGCACGGGCTCGTGCGGCCACCAGCCGCCGGTGGGCGCCTCGACCTCGCCGAGGCGCTCGCCCAGCTCCTCGTCGGGGGCGGTGCCGGCGCCGGGCCCGCCGGCCCACATGACAATCCGCCCGTCCGACCAGGACGCCTGCAGCCGTATCTCGCCCGGCCCGTCGAGAGTGCGGTCGTCGACCGACTCCTGCTTCACGCCGCTGAGGCGACTGAGCGCGGCGGCGAGCATCGTCCGCTCCTGCTCGAAGTCGGCCACCACCTGCTCGCGCTCGGGACCCGTCAGGGCGCGGACCTTGACCAGGTTGGCCTCGGTCTCACGGAGGAGTCGGGCCAGGCCCGCCCGCCAGTCGACCGGGTGGGCATCCAGGACGGCCAGCTGGGGCGCGGTGGCGTCGCCGGCGGCCTCAGCCTCGATGGCCCAGAGGAGCTCGTGATCGGGAACCCGAGGTTTCGTTGTCGTGGTCGCCGGCGCCGTCACGCCGTTGAGGCCGCCAGGAACTTCGCTCGCGGAGCCACTCGGGCTCTCGCTGCCTACTGCTAGGTCGTGCAATGTGCCTCCGGCACTCATGCGGAGGTGAAGGCGGCGTCTGCCGCTTCTCCGCGCCTGCCCTACCTCACGCCGGATGGTTCCCACTTCGGGAGCCACACCCGCAGTCGTGCGTCGCCGCCGCCCAGACGGTCATGCGTCGCAGGATCTTTCCCATTGTACCCTGGGATCTACGCCATCCGCACGGATGGTCCGCTGGCGTTCTCGTAAACGATCCGGCGGAGGTCGGCCGGCGTGCCGGGGCAAGTCACCCGCCCGGCAGAGAGGTCCACCAGCGCCGGGAAGGCCAGACCCCGAACCGGAACGGTCGAGGCCCAGTCGCCCCACTCGTCCGGCCCGCCGGCCTCCACCACCGCGACGGCCACGACGCTAGGCGCCGGCGGCAGCCGGCCCTTCACCGTCGCCGCGTACTGACGGGCCTCGTCGGAGAACCGGTCGAGTTGCTCCCGCCCGGCCATGCCCGCCTTGAACAACCCGACCAGCACGAAGGTTCCCCGGCGCCGGCCGATGACCGCCCGCCGGCCGGCGACGGAGTCGCCCGTGACCTTGAACCCGCCGGCCGCCAACGACGCCTCGATCCGCGCCACGACGTCGAGCGCCGGCGACTGCTTCAGACCCCTGCGTTGCGGGCCCTCGCTCAGATGCCTTCCTTGCGGGCCCGGAGCACCAGTGTGCGGGGCACCAGCTTGTAGGCGTCCCGCCAGTGCGGCGAGCGGTGCCCGTCGGTGGTGGGCTCGGGTTCGAGCACGATGTCGACCCGGAAATTGGCCCGGGACAGGCCGGTGAAGAGGTCCGAGAAGGTGTGGTGGTGGGCCGAGAGCGGCAGGCCCTCCCAGTCGTAGTTGACACTGCGCCGGTCGAAGTAGGAACGGCGGATCAGGAGGGGCTGGGCCGGGTCGTCGTCGTCGATCAGGTGGGCGGCCGGGTGGGGCAGGGAGAACACCAGCGGCGCCCCCTGCTTCAATACCCGGTGGACCTGGCGGAACACCCGGTTGAGGTCGGTGACCAGGCCCAACGCGTAGGCCGAGAAGACTATGTCGATGCTCTCGGCCCGCAGGAAGACCAGCTCGGCCAGGTCGCCCTTGTGCAGCTCGACCTTCACGTCCTCCCGCTCGGCCAGGCGCCGGGCGCCGGCCAGCTGCTCGGCCGAGAAGTCGAGGCCGATGGCGTGGGCACCCTGCTTGGCCAG
>JANMRJ010000338.1:0-1790 GCA_031370985.1 Acidimicrobiales bacterium | reverse complement strand
GGTGGCGCTGACGGGTGAGGCGTACGGGTACGTGGGCGGCAACCCGCTGAACGGGACGGACCCGAGCGGGATGTGCCCGTGGTGCGTGCCGGTCCTCGTCGGAGCGCTCATCGGCGCCGGGGCCGACATCGGCCTCCAGCTCGCCATGGGCGCCGCCAAGGGCTGCGGCTTCAGCCTGCGGAACGTCAACTGGACCCAGGTGGCCGTCTCGGCCGCCATGGGCGGCCTCAGCCAGGGCCGTAGCGCTGTGCGAACGGTCTCGCGGACGGCAGATGACATCGCTATCGCCGGTGCACGGGGAACGACAGGCCACGGCGCTAAGCGAATCGCCGGACTGAGTGCGACACGCGGGGGCGTCCTGAATACCGCTGAGATCGCCGTCGTCCGTGGGGGCGGAAAGGCATATACGCAAAGCAATGGGGCGATCGCACGCGTCCTTCAGCAAGCAGACGGTCGCTACAGCGTCGTCGTTGATGGCAATCGTGGTCTGATCACTACTTTCAAGAACCTGTCGCAGAACTCCCTTGATCGGCTCGCGAAGAACTACGGCTGGCCCATGCCATGAGCGACGATCTCGCAGTCTGTTGCTTCTGCTTCCAGGAAGTTCCTTGGTACCAGCGCGTCGAGCTGATAGTTGTGCCAACACCAGACGGCGACGAGCAGCAGGGGCTTTCGTGTCACCGTCGTTGCCTCGTTAGCCGGATCGACCCCAGGGTCCCGCTTCATCCGGATCTTGAAGCGGACGAGGAATGATCCGTGCTCACGGCCAGCCCGATCGCCGCTCCATCGGTTCCCTACAGCTACTGAGGGGGACAGTCCCTTCGCTGGGAATGATTTGAAACTACGACGCATCAACCAACAACGCGTGGAGTTGGAACTCACCGATGCGGAAATGGCGACTCTTCGGAACGGACTGAGCGAGGCACTCGAGGCCGAGGTCGACGGCTACGTGTCCGCCTTCGTCGACCAGCTCGACGAACGGGGCCACCGGCTGGTGACCCGCAACGGCCACGCCGAGCCCCGCACCATCACCACCGCAGCGGGTGGCATCGAGATCGAGGCGCCACGGGTCGACGACCGCCGGGTTGACGAACAGACAGGTGAGCGCTGTCGGTTCCGCTCGGCCATCGTGCCGCCGTGGTGCCGCAAGAGCCCCAAGGTCAGCGAGGTCCTGCCGCTGATGTACCTGCACGGCATGAGCTCGGGCGACTTCGCCCCTGCCCTCGAGCAGTTCTTCGGCTCCGCCGCCGGCCTGTCGGCGTCAGTCATCACCCGACTGACCAAGCAATGGCAGGCCGACCAGCGTGCCTTCGCCGAGCGCCGCCTCGACGACCGGGACTACGTCTACATCTGGGCCGACGGCATCCACTTCAACGTCCGCCTGGAGGAGGCACGCCTGTGCGCCCTGGTCATGGTGGGCGTGCGGGCTGACGGGACCAAGGAGCTGGTGGCCATCACCGACGGCCACCGGGAGTCGACCGAGTCCTGGGCGGATGTGCTGCGGGACCTCAAGCGCCGGGGCATGCGGGCCCCCATGGTGGCCGTGGGCGACGGCGCCCTCGGGTTCTGGGCTGCACTTCGCACGGTGTGGCCCGAGACCACCGAGGCCCGGTGCTGGGTCCACAAGGTGGCGAACTGCCTCAACGCCCTACCCAAATCCGTGCAGCCGACGGCCAAGCGGATGCTGGCGGAGAGATCCGCGACGCCGAGGACCGGGAGCACGCGATCAAGGCCATTGACGCCTTCGCCGGTGAGTTCGCGGTGAAGTGGCCGAAGGCGGTGGCCAAGAT
>JANMRJ010000979.1:0-1089 GCA_031370985.1 Acidimicrobiales bacterium | reverse complement strand
GGCGACCATCAGCCCGGCGACGAGCAGCAGGACGAAGAGGTTGCGCTGGCGGTCGCTCACAGTGGCCTAGTGGTTCGTCCGGTGAGTCCGTGCCCGTTTGGGCGGCTGCCGGCGCCGGCTCGCAAGGACGCAGGGAGGGAGTGGGCCGTCAGGCCCACGACTGAGCGAGGACGCGGCCAGGCGGTGATCGGCGGCCGATCCAAACGGGTGCGGACTTGCGGGATGGGCCACTGCTCGGCAGGTTACTTGGCGGGCGTGAGGACGAGCAGCAGTCCGCCGTCGTCGTCGTAGGCGGGAAAGATGTCCGCGGTTGCGGTCACGGGCAGGTCGCCCTCGGCGTTGACCTGGACAGGCTTGCCGAGCGCGCGCACCCCCCACTCGAGAACCGTGCCGACGTGGTCGGAGCCGTCGTCGAACTTCAGGCCGAGCACGTCGTTGGCGTTACGGCTGATGACGCGCTCGTCGTCGAGGCCGGTCAGCTCGAAGGAGCCGCGGCCGCAGCCGATGACCTGCCCGTCCTGGTTGCAGACGAAGAACGCCGCGTTCGGGGCGGGGTAGTAGTCGTCGAGCAGCTCGAAGAGAAAGCCGAAGCCACACTTCGAGCAGCCTTTCGCCTGGCGCGTGAAGCCGGCGGTGCGATCGGACTCGGAGCTGCGGGTTCCGCAGCCCGGACAGATGAACAGATGAGCCATTGCGCCGGTAAGCCTAGTGGGTCCAACCGCCTATAAACGCTGTGTGAAGGCGGTCACGGCGCTCACTGCGACGCCGTCCAGTTCACGAGACCCGACTCGCAGGTGTCCAGCACGGTGATCCCCGTCGGGTCGTAGATCGTGACCTTCAGGCTCCACACGCCGCGCATCGAGGCGCGGTCGGCTGACAGCCGGCCGATGACCTTGCTCTCGACGTCGGCGGGCACCCCGCCGGCGTCGATCCGCTGCGGCCCGATGGTCGTCGCGAAGCGACCCTTCTTGGAGAGCTTGAGCGCCTGGAAGCCGTCGCTCGTGCCGAAGGTGTCGCCGGAGGTGCATGCCATATCCAACCCGATGACGACCTGATCGACGCGGTTCTGGGCCTTGTTGAGCGCGACGA
>JANMRJ010000940.1:0-1031 GCA_031370985.1 Acidimicrobiales bacterium | reverse complement strand
GGCGACCCCGATGATCGGCATCGTCCAGTCGCTGTCGCGCACGAGGCCAGCCAGCGCGGGGAAGATCTGCTTGAAGGCGAGGTCGCCCGTGGCGCCGAAGAAGACGAAGGCGTCCGAGCGAACCGGTCGCGAACTGCTCCGCGTGCCGCTGGTCGTGGACATGGCCGACTGTTGCCTCACTCGCTACGTGGCTGCGCCCCACGTGGCCGCGCCCCACATGGCGCTGCGCATGATGGCGTGGCGAACAGTCTGCACCGCCGGACCACTTGTGTCAGATGGCTCCACGGCGGGTCGCAGCTGACCACGCGGCGGGCAACGACGCCTGAGCCACACCCTACGGCCCGCAGGCGGCCGGGTCCAGGGGCGTCACCCGGAAGATCGGTCGGTCGACCGCGGCCGAGGGCCCGCCGGCAGCGACCCGGACGGTCAGGAACGGCTGGAGCCGGAAGGCCTGCCGGGTCGGCACAAGGTCGCGGTCATCGAGCCGGAGGATGAACACGGGACGTTGGCAGATGAGCGACAAGATCCGCCGCTCCCGGGTGATCCAGTGTTCGTACACGATGTTCGTGTCGTCGACGATCAGGACGTCCGGCCGACCGCCTTCCACGAAGCGCCCGTACCACAGCGGGGTGGAGGCGTCCCAGTACGAGAGGATCGCGGCGTGTGGCGGCAGGGCGGCGAAGACTGCGTCCACATAGTCCTGGCCGGACCCATCGGCGCTCCGGTCGGACGCGGACCAGTTGATCGCGCCGAGGGCCAGCGCGAACGCGACGGCGGCCAGGCCGATGAGCAGGCCGCCGTCCAACGCCGCGAACCTTCGTGGCCACGTCATCGCCGCGCGAGCGAGCCACTCCAGCCCGACCGACGCTCCGATCGCGAGCAGCAGCCACGGCACAAGGAGGTAGTGCTCGAGCCGCAGGTAGTTCGCCCAGACGTAGCAACCGCTGACCAGCAGGCTCACACAGAGCAAGCCGAATGCCGGTCGCCGACGGGCCAGGACGGCGAGGCCAACCAGACCCAGGATCGGCAGG
>JANMRJ010000914.1:0-4350 GCA_031370985.1 Acidimicrobiales bacterium | reverse complement strand
TGAACTGGACCTCGGAGTTCTCCCAGCACTCGTGGTGGCTCGACAGCCGGCAGACCATCTCCTCGTCCGCCGCCCGCAAGCGAACGGAGACCACCACGTTGCGACCGCGAATGGTCACTACCACAATGGCGACCTCGGTGCGGGCATAACCGAGTGTATGACCCGACGGCTCGGGGGCGTCCGACCCGCGGCGACGACATGGACCTCCGCCCCGCAGGCCGCGCCGAGGGCACGGGCCGCCGCGGTCACGGTCGCCCCGGGGGTCACGACATCGTCGACGTGGAGCACCCGCCGGCCGGCGTGGGGCGCCGATGCGGCGAACGCCGGCCCCACCCGGCGGGCCGCGGCATCGCGCCCGGTCTGGGCCGGGCCGGGCCGGCGCCGCAGCAGACGCCGGCACGGGAGGCCCAGTTCCCGGGCGACCGCCCTCGCTAGCAGCCGGGCCTGGTCGAACCCCCGGGACCGGAGCCGGGTCGGGGTGGTGGGCGCCCACGTCACCACGTCAACCTCCCCACTCGCCACGCCGGCCATGCCCCGGGCCAGGAACCCTACCGACGCCCGGGCGTTGCGGTACTTCAGCCGGGCGACGAGCTCACGCCCGGCGCCGGCGTAGGCCAGCAGGGCCGCGCAGCTGTCCACGCCGGCCGGGGGCGGGAGGGCCGGCGCCGGCCGGAGGTCGCCGGCGCCGCCGGCGCCGGGAGCAGGGCCGACGGCCCCCCACACGGGACCGGCGGGAGGTAGGAGCACGGGCCGAAGCATACGAACCGGGTTTGACAATTCTTGTGTGGGCGATTCGGTGCGGTGTCCCAGCGCGAATCGCCCACACTCGGCGATCGGATCAGGTGCCGACGGTCCAGCTGCTCAGGTACTCGACCTGCTCGGGGGTGAGGATATCGATGTCGATGCCCATGGTCTCCAGCTTGAGCCGGGCGATCTCGGCGTCGATGTCCTTGGGGACCAGGTAGACCTTGGGCTCCAGCGCACCCTTCTGGGCCAGGACCCACTCGGCGGCCAGGGCCTGGTTGGCGAAGCTCATGTCCATGACCGCGGCGGGGTGACCCTCGGCCGCGCCCAGGTTGACCAGCCGGCCCTCGGCGATGACCAGGATGCGCCGGCCGTCGATCTGGAACTCCTCGGCCTGGGCGCGCGCCATGCGCCGGCCCCCGCGCTCGGCGGCCATCTTGGCCAGGGCCTCGAGGTCGATCTCGATGTCGAAGTGGCCGGAGTTGGCCAGGATGGCGCCGTCCTTCATGACCTCGAAGTGCTCGGCCCGCAGGACATCACGGTCGCCGGTGACGGTCACGAAGATGTCGCCGATCCGTGCCGCCTCGCCCATGGGCATGACGCGGTGGCCGTCCATGACCGCCTCGAGGGCCCGCAGCGGGTCGACCTCGGTGACGACCACGTTGGCCCCCATGCCCCGTGCCCGCTCCGACAGGCCCTTGCCGCAGTAGCCGTAGCCGGCGACGACCATCGTCTTGCCCGCCAGCAGCACGTTGGTGGCCCGAATGATCCCGTCGAGGGTCGACTGGCCGGTGCCGTAGCGGTTGTCGAACATGTGCTTCGTGTCGGCGTCGTTGACGGCGACGATCGGGAACTTGAGGGCCGAGTCGGCCTCCATGGCCCGCAGCCGGATGACGCCCGTGGTGGTCTCCTCGGTGCCGGCGAGGACATCGGCGACCTGCTCCGGGCGCTCCCGGTGCAGGCGGGACACCAGGTCGCAGCCGTCGTCCATGGTCATCTGGGGCCGGGCGTCGAGCACCGCGTCGATGTGACGGAAGTAGGTGTCGGTGTCCTCGCCCTTGATGGCGTAGGTGGCGATGCCCTCGTCGAGGGCCAGAGAGGCGGCCACGTCGTCCTGGGTGGAGAGCGGATTGGAGGCGCAGGCAACGACGGTGGCGCCGCCGGCCTTGAGCGTGCGGAGCAGGTTGGCGGTCTCCGTGGTGATGTGGAGGCAGCACCCGATGGTGATGCCCTCCAGCGGCCGCTCCTTGGCGAAGCGCTCCCGGATGCTGGCCAGCACCGGCATGTGGCTGTCGGCCCAGGCGATGCGCTGGCGGCCGAGCTCGGCCAGGGCCGGCTCCGCGATGTCATGTCCGATGCCGGCATCGGGAGTGTCAGAGGAAGCCTGGTCGAGGGGCGTCTGGTTGGTCATTCGGGAACTCCTTCGTCTTCGCCCGCTGCGGTCAGCAGGGCGTCCTTGAGCTGTTCTTGCGCGGGGATGGGCCCCGGGTCGATGCCCTCGTCGAACGCCATGTGCAGCGACGTGACGGTGCCGACGAGGATGAGGTCGAGGAGCTGGGCCAGCTCCCCTTCGCCCTCGGCGCGGACCTCCTCCACCGAGGAGACCACCTCGTCGAGCAGCTCGGCGGTGAGGTGGAAGCGGTGCATGACCTGCGGGTGCTCGAAGTCGTGCCGGAGGTTCACCAGGGTGAACATCTGGCGGGTGAGGTCGCCGTGCTGGCCCCAGCCCGACAGCTCGTTATGGCAGAGCTCGGACTGGGTGTTCCAGAACGCCGGGCACTTGGCGTTCTCGTTGACATCGGTCTTCCACCGCTGGGCGGCGACCGCGCCCAGCCCACCGCCGCCGTGGATCAGCGGCATGGTGCGCCCGATGCGGCGAGCAAGCTGCTTGGCGATGTTGTCGGGCCGGACCAGCTCGTCGCGCCGGACCTTGAGTTGCTCGACGGCCGCATCGATCCAGTACGTCGCGCCGGGGAAGAGGCCGATCTCCTCCAGCACGACCAGCGCAGGGATGGCCAGAGCCCCCAGGGCGGCCCGGGGCTGGGGGATCCCGTCGGGGACGGCCACGACCGGCGCGCCCCACGACTCGGCCAGGCGGCCGAGCTCGCCGCCGCGGGTCACGGCCACCACCCGCGCCCCCTGGAGAGCGGCGGTGGTGGTCGCCTCAATGGTCTCCTCCGTGTCCCCGGAGAAGGACACGGCGAAAACCAGCGTGCCCTCGTCGACAAAAGCCGGCACGTGGTAGCTCCGGAACACCAGCACCGGCAGCGGCAGATAGGGACCCGCCGCAGCCATGAGGATATCGCCGGCGATGCCGCTGCCCCCCATGCCCAGGACGACGACCTGCTCGATCTCCTCGCGGTCGGGAAGGCCGTCGAGCCCCCGCGCCGCGTCGCTGGCCGCGGCGACCTGCTCGGGCAGCGCGAAGGCGGCGTCGAGCATGTGCAGGGTGTCCAACGCCGGCCTCCTCCAGTACTCAGGGCCGTCGATCTCCACGGTGCTCATTCGGCCTCGAAGGTGGCGCGCAGGCCTTCGGCGGTGGCCTTGGCAGTCAGACGGGCGTGCTCGTCGTCGGAGACAGTTTCCGCCTCGTCGATCAGCATGACCGGGATCCCGTCGCGCACGGCGTAGCGCCGGCGCAAGCGGGGATTGTACAGCGCGTCCTCGTCGGCGAAGTACAGGAGCGGCCCCTTGTCCTCGGGGCAGGCCAGTATCTCCAGCAGCATCGGATCCAGCGCCATCTAGCTCTCCTCTTTCATCAAGGCCAGCACCTCGGACACATGCTCCCTGCACGACCCAACGCCCGGAGCTTCGAGGTTGAGCCGCAACAGAGGCTCGGTGTTCGACGGCCGCAGATTGAACCACCAGTCGCCGAGGTCAACCGTGAGGCCGTCGACCCGCTCCTGGTCCGCCCCAGCGTACGCCGCCGAGACCCGCTCGACCGTTTGGCCGGGATCGGCCACCTCGACGTTGATCTCACCGGAGCCGGCGTAGCGCTCCAGGGGCTTGCGGAGCTCCGAGAGCGGCTCAAGCCCACGGGACAGCTCCTCGAGCACGACCATGGCGGCGATGATGCCGGAATCGGCCCGGAAGTTGTCGCGGAAGTAGTAGTGGCCGGAGTGCTCGCCACCGAAGACGGCGCCGGTTTCGGCCATCACCGACTTGATGAACGAGTGGCCGACGCGGGTTCGGATGGGCCGGCCCCCGTTCTCGGTGATGATCTCGGGCACCGCCTTCGAACAGATCAGGTTGTAGATGACGGCCTCGTCCGCCCTTCCCGCCAACGCCGCCTTGGCCAGGATCGACTTGGCCACAAAGGCGGTGGTGGTCGACCCCGACATCGGCTGAGCCTTCTCGTCGAGCAGGAACACCCGATCGGCGTCGCCGTCGAAGGCCAGCCCAACATCGGCGCCGACCTCGAGCACCCGGGCCTGGAGGGCCTTGAGGTTGTCGGGGTTGATGGGGTCGGGCGGGTGGTTGGGGAAGGTTCCGTCGAGCTCGGCGGAACACCGGTCCGAACGCGGGTGGGTCACTCGTTCATCAAGCAGGTGATGGCCGAGACCGGCGCGGTGTTCGGTGGCGAGCACTCCGGCCACTACTACTTCC
>JANMRJ010000887.1:0-1177 GCA_031370985.1 Acidimicrobiales bacterium | reverse complement strand
CCCGAGGGGGTCAAGCGCCCGCAGATGCAGTGGAACCGGCTCGACCACCGGCCGACGCCCATGTTTGCCGGCCTTGATGACCCGATCTGGATGTACTTCGTCCACTCCTACGCCCCCGAGCTGTCCGACGACGTGGTGGCGACGTGTGACTACGGTGGGCCGATCGTCGCCGCCGTCGTGCGCGACAACGTGTGGGCCACCCAGTTCCACCCTGAGAAGTCCGGCGCGGCCGGCCTCCAACTGTTGAGGAATTTCGTTGCTTCTCTACCCGGCGATTGACCTCCGGGGCGGCCGCGTGGTGCGGCTGTACCAGGGCGACTTCGACCAGGAGACGGTGTACGGCACGGACCCCGTCGCCGTCGCTGAGAGCTACGCGGCGGCCGGCGCCAGGTGGATCCATGTCGTCGACCTCGACGCGGCCCGGACCGGTACGCCGGAGAACCGTCCGGTGATCGCCACCATCGCCGCCGCCGTGGGGCCAGCGGTGAAGGTCCAGGCCAGTGGCGGCGTCCGCGACCGGGCCTCGGCCGAGGCGCTCCTCGCCTGCGGCGTCGCCAGGGTGGTGATCGGCACCGCGGCGGTCGAGCACCCCGAACTCGTCATTGAACTGGCCCGGCACCACCAGGTGGCGGTCGGTATCGACACCCGGGGCCGCGACGTGGCCGTGCGGGGCTGGACCGAGGGCTCGGGTGTCGACCTGTTCGACCTGCTGGCCCGCTTCGCCGGCAGCGATGTCGCCGCGGTCATCGTCACCGATATCAGCCGTGACGCCACCCTCGCCGGCCCCGATCTCGACGGCCTGGCCGCGGTGCTGGCTGCCACCGACCTGCCGGTGATCGCCTCCGGCGGCGTCGGCGCCCTCGCCGACCTGGAAATGCTCAGCGCGCTGGCGCTCGAAGGTGCCATCGTGGGGAAGGCCCTCTACGAAGGGAAGTTCACAGTGCTCGAGGGGGTGGCGGCATGCGGTCCGTGAGAGTGATCCCGTGCCTGGACGTGGATGCCGGCCGGGTGGTCAAGGGCGTGAACTTCGTCGACCTCCGTGACGCCGGCGACCCCGTGGAGCTGGCTGCCCGCTACGACGCCGAGGGGGCCGACGAGGTCGTGTTCCTCGACATCACCGCCTCCTCGGACGCCCGGGACACCATGGTCGACGTGGCCCGGCGCACGGCGGAGACGG
>JANMRJ010000033.1:0-4295 GCA_031370985.1 Acidimicrobiales bacterium | reverse complement strand
CAGTGACAGCTCGCCCCGACCGGGTCGCCGGCAATGACCGCACCGCGGCAAGCACCTGGTCGGCCGGGGGGTCGCTGACTGCGGTGGAGATCTTCCCGCCGGCCGACCACACCACGAGCTGGCCGCCCGGCCAGGGGTAGCGCCAGTCGGTGGCCTTCCCGATCGCCACCCGCCCGCCGGCCCGGGGGGCGTGGTGCGGGGCCGCGACCGGTGCCGACGCCGGCCGGTAGGTGAGCAACTCGAGGGGGACCAGATCGGCCGCCGGCGTCGCCGTCAGCGTCGGGCGTAGGAGGGCCAGCGCCGGAGCAGCCGCGACCCGGGCCCGAGCGGCCCCTACAAGCGGGGGACCCGGGCCCGAGCGGCCCCTACAGAGCGGGGGACCCGGGTCCTCACCGGTTGAAGGAGACAGGCACGCCGGCCGGCGCCAGCTTGCTCAGCAAGTCGGCGCCGACGGAGGAACTGGCCGCGTGGGCCTCGACCAAGCGGGCGACGGCGGGGCTCACCGGCTGCGTGCTGGGCGAACCCATCCCGAGGAGAGTGACCGCGGCGGCGGCTGCGCCGATCGCGGCCACGCCCGCCCGCCGGCGGAACGCCGCCCGGCCGGCGAGGGCACCGACGAAGACGCCAGCGCCGGCGAAGGCGGCCACACCGGGCGGCGGGGTGCCCGCCGGCACCGGTGACCGGTCGAGCAGCATGCGCTCGTAGAGCCCGAAGGGCGGGTCGACCACGGGCAGCGCCCGGACCCACGTCCGGGCCTGGCTCACCGCCTGGAGCTCGCGGGCACAGGGCGGGCAGACGGCGAGGTGAGCGTGGGCGGCGGCCTCCGGCGGCCCGACCAGCTCCCCGTCGAGCAGCGCGCTCAGTGCGTCGCCCAAGTGGGCGCCGAAGGCATGGCCAATGTGGGCCGGCGGACCGAACGCGGTGCTCATGCCAGGGCCTTTCGCAGCAGCGCCCGGCCCCGGTGGATCCGGCTGCGGACGGTGCCGACAGGGACATCGAGGGAGTCGCTGATGTCGGAGTAGGAGAGGCCGACCACGTCGCACATCACGACTGCGGCCCGGTACTCCTCAGGGAGGTGGCGCAGCGCGTCCTGGACATCGTCGGGGAGCACCTCGGCGGCCAGGGCGACATCGGCGCCCGGGGCGGGCGGCAGCACGCGGTCAGGCTCCTCGGGGAGGAGGTCGACAGGGCGCCGGCGTCTCCGCCGGGCCTCGTCGAGGAACGTATTGGTGGTGATACGGCTCAACCACCCCTCCAATGACCCGGGCCGGTAGGTCTCCAGGCCCTTGCGCACCTTGAGAAGCACTTCCTGCACCAGATCCTGCGCGTCGTCGGAATTGCCGGTCAGGCGGTAGGCCACCGTGTAGAGGAACCGCCCGTGATCACGAGCAACTTCCTCCCAGGTGGGAACCCCACTACCCGACATGAGAACGACGGCCGGAGCCGTCGGGTTCCCTCGTTAGACGGAAGGTGGGGAGTTTCTGCGGGCCTGGGCCTCGCGCTCGGCGAGCATGGCGTCGAGGTCGGCCTTGGTCATCGTGATCCTGTCGTCGACAGGTGGCGGCTCGATCGCCGGCCGCGCCGGCTCGGCCTCAGCCTCGGCGATGCCCTTCTTGAACTCTTTCTGGGCCTCACCGAGTGACTTGGCCAGCTTCGGCAGCTTGGTGGACCCGAAGAGCAGGAGGATGATAGCAGGAAGATGATGAGTTCCGTTGCCCCGATACTTCCCATAGTCAAAGCGTACAGGCATCGGCGAGCAACGCCACGTCGTCGCCGGCCGCCAACGCGAACGGCAGGGCGCCGGCGGTCAGTACCAGGCTGGACACACCCAGCGCCTCCCACTCGCGCACCTGGTCGGCCACCTGCTCGACCGTGCCGACCAGGCGGCCCTTGCGCCACTCGGCCAGCTCCACGCCGTCGAGCACCCCCGGCGGCGACAGCTCGTGCAATCGCCGGAAGCGGCGGGCCAAGTCGGCCTCGTCCTCGCCGGCGAGGGCGTACAGGCCGACCGACCGGGTCACCGACGCCGGGTCGCGGCCGGCCGCCTCGCAGGCGGCGTCGAGGAGGGCGGCACGGGCGGCCCAGTCCGCCGGCGACCAGACCCACGCCGTGTTCCAGCCGTCGGCATAGCGCCCGGCCAGCTTGATGAGCCGGTCGCCCTTGCCGCCCACCCAGATCGGCGGTGCCGGCCGCTGCGCGGGCCGGGGCTGGCAGCGGGCCTTGTCCGCCTTCTCGTACGTGCCGTCGAAGCTGAACGGCCCGCCCCCGAACATGCCCCGCACCACCGCCACCGTCTCGGCCAGGTGGGCCAGGCGGATGCCGGGCGGCTCCAAGGCCAGGCCGGCGGCGACCAGTTCGGGCTCGTACCAGCCGGCGCCCAGGCCGACCGTGAGGCGGCCGCCGGCGATCACGTCGAGGGTGGCCATGGCCTTGGCCACCATCGTCGCCGGCCGGAGGGGACCACAGAGGGTGAGGGTGCCGAGGCGGACGCGGCTGGTCCGGCGGGCGATGGCGGCCAGGGCGACGATCGGGTCGAAGCAGCCGTGCTCGTGCGCTGGCGCGCCGTAGCGGCTGACGTCGAGGAAGAGGTGGTCCGAGAGCCACACCGAGGTGAACCCGAGCGCCTCGGCCCGCTCGGCGCAGGTGACGACCGTGTCCCAGCGCAGTGGCGACTCGCCGGGCACCGAGAAGTCGCCGGGCACCGAGAAGTCGTAGTGCGGCAGGGCCAGCCCGATATCCACCTGTGCGAGCCTACGGGCGCCGTGTTGGAGTGTGTGGTGAACGTGAGCGAGGGGGCCGACCGGGCGGTGGTCGACGCCATCGCGGCCGCGGCCGGCACCGCCCTCCTCGATGTCCACACCGACCCCCACCACAACCGGGCCGTGCTGACGCTGGCCGGGCCGGCGGTGGAGGAGGCGGCGCAGGCGCTGACCGTGGAGGCCGTCCGCCGCATCGACCTGCGTCTCCACGCCGGCGTTCACCCCCGGCTCGGGGCGGTCGACATCGTGCCCTTCGTCCCCCTGGGCGGATCGTCGATGGCCGACGCGGTGGCGGCGCGGGACCGCTTCGCGGCGTGGGCCGGCGCCGAACTGGGCGTCCCGTGCTTCCTGTACGGCCCGGAACGCACGCTACCCGACATCCGCCGGCACGCCTTCACCGCGCTGGCGCCCGACACCGGGCCGGCGGCGGCCCATCCGACCGCCGGCGCCATCTGCGCCGGCGCCCGACCGGTGCTGGTGGCCTACAACGTGTGGCTGGCGGCCGGGGCCGACGTCGATGACGCCCGCCGGGTCGCCCGGCTCATCCGCGGTCCCGGCATCCGGGCGCTGGGGCTCAACGTGGGTGGCCGGGTCCAGGTGTCGATGAACCTGGTCGACCCCGAGCGGTTGGGGCCGGCGGACGCCTACGACGCGGTCGCCGCCCTCGTGCCGGTCGACGGGGCCGAACTGGTGGGCTTGGTGCCGGCGTCGGTGCTCGACGCCGTGTCCCCTGGCCGGTGGGAGGAACTCGACCTCAGCCGATCGAAGGCGCTGCCCTTTTCGTGAACCCTCCAGGCCGACGTCCGAGAGCGGTCGTGGGTCGCTCTCGAACGCCGCCGGGAAGGCAGGGAAGCCTTCAGGCGGATGCGGCTCCGCCCGTGCCGCTGGCGACGGTGCGCTGGCGGCGTATGCGCCGGCGCTCCCGCTCGCTGAGCCCGCCCCAGATACCGAATTTCTCGCCGTTGATCAGGGCATACTCCAGGCAGTCGTCGCGGACGACACACCCCCGGCACACTCCCTTGGCCTCGCGCGTCGACGCTCCCCGCTCCGGAAAGAACAGGTCAGGATCGACGCCAAGACAGTTGGCCTGGCCTTGCCAAGTGCGGTCCCCGAGGTCGAAACGGTGTCCCCGCCTCTGCTCCATCATCGGCCCGCCTCCCCTCAACAGTGCTCGTCGTGCGGCGAATACGTTCACATAGCTGCCACGGATGTAATTACAACTCTGTGATCATCCCTCCTATCCGGCCCGAGCGCAAGACCGAACCGGTACCATCCGCGACAAATGCGCCTGGAAGCGATATGGGGGGACATCACCACCGAGGCGGTCGACGCCATCGTGAACGCGGCCAACACCTCGCTGCTGGGCGGCGGCGGGGTCGACGGGGCCATCCACCTTGCCGCCGGCCCCGAACTCCTGGAGGCGTGCCGGCCCCTCGCCGGCTGCCGGACGGGCGACGCCAAGGCCACGCCGGCGTTCCGCCTGCCCGCCCGGTGGGTCATCCACACCGTCGGCCCGGTCTGGCGGGGCGGTGACGC
>JANMRJ010000335.1:0-2126 GCA_031370985.1 Acidimicrobiales bacterium | reverse complement strand
GCCCTGCTCTCGCTGGTCATCGCCATGACCGTGGGCACGGTGTTGGCGTTCTACCGGAACCGGCCGCTCGATCAGGTGGTCCGGGTGCTGTCACTGGCTGGGGCGTCGATGCCCAGCTTCTGGCTGGCCCTGCTGCTCATTATCGGGCTCTCGGTCCGGCTCCGGCTGTTCCCGGTCGCCGGGCGCCAGGACGGGTTGTCGAGCCTGGTGCTCCCGGTCACCGCCCTGGCGTTGCCGTCGGCCGCCGTCCTGAGCCGCTTCGTCCGGTCGACGCTGTTGGAGGTGCTCGGCGAGGACTTCGTGCGGTCGGCCCGGGCCAAGGGCGCCCGTGAGGTGGCGGTGCTGACCCGCCATGCCCTGCGCAACAGCCTCGTGCCGTCGTCACCGCCTTCGGCACCAGTCTCGGGCACCTGCTGGCCGGCACGGTCGTGATCGAGAGCATCTTCGCCTAGCCCGGCCTCGGCACGCTGACCCTCGACGCCATCCACCACCGCGACTACCCGATGCTCCAGGCCTTCATCCTTCTCGCGGGCTTGATCGTGATCGCCATCAACCTGGTGGTCGACGTCTCCTACGCCGTCATCGACCCGAGGATCCGCCCCGGTCGGCGGGCCGTCCCCGGGGGGGACTGACCGCGCCCGTGATCAACCTCGAGGCCACCCGCCTTGACGCAGCCCCACCGGGCCGGCGCCTGCTCCGGGGGCTGGCCCAGGACCGCACCGCCCGCATCGGGCTGGTGCTCGTCGTCGTTTTCGCCGGGGCCGCGCTACTCGCTCCGGTGGTGGCCACACGCGACCCCGATATCATCGACTTGGCCCACAGGTTCGCCGCGCCGTCCCGCCGGCACCTGCTCGGTACCGACAACCTCGGCCGCGACGAATGGGCCCGCATCCTCCACGGGGCCCGGCTGTCCCTGGGCACGGCCGTCGTCGCCTCACTGGCCATCGCCGCGGATCGATTCCCGGCTTCCTGTTGGCCCTGGCCGTCACGGGGATCCTCGGTCCTGGCCTCCGCAACCTGCTCATGGTCATGGTGTTCGTGTCGTGGGCCGGCTATGCCCGGCTGGTGCGGGGCCTCATCGTGGCCGAGCGGTCCAAGCCGTACGTGGAGGCGGCCCGAGCCACGGGCGTCTCCGACCTGCGGATCGTCCGCCGCCACCTGCTCCCCAACATCGTGTCGCCGGTGATCGTCCTGACCACGCTCGACATGGGAGCGGTGCTGCTCGGGCTGGCCGGAATGTCCTTCCTCGGTCTCGGCGTCCAGGCGCCGACGGCGGAGTGGGGGGCCATGCTGTCGGAGGCCAAGACCTACATCGCCGACGCGCCCCAGATGATGCTCTACCCCCCGGGGGGGTCGATCTTCCTGATGGTCCTCGCCTTCAACCTGCTCGGCGACGGCCTGCGCGACGTGCTCGATCCCCGGACCACGCTGGGCTCCGCCAAGGGCGGCTTCCGCCGGCGCCGGCCGGCGCCGTACTGAGCGCGCGACCCCTCGGGCCTACGCTCCGAGGCAAGGCGCACCTCTAAAATGGAAGCGACGTGGAGTCGCTCGCCCACCTCTTGAACGGAGACGATCTCGATGCAGCGGTAGTCCAGCGGACAAAGAACCCGCCAACCGACCGATTGGATCATGCCCGGCGACGAGTCACCTGTGGTGTTGCAGGTGCTGGTTGAGGCGCGCTGCTTGGAGCGTCTGGTGGTCGCGTTCTGCGAGGTTGGGTGCGTTGCGAGCTGCGTTGGCGTACAGGCGGGCCGCGAGCTCGATGTTGCCGTTCTTCTCGTGCAGGTACGCGGCGACCGCCTCGCGCCGCGGGACGTGTTCGTCGACATCGGCCAGTGCCGCCAGTCCTGCCGGCGCGCCGTCAGCCTCGCCGACTGCGACCGCACGGTTGAGCCGGACGATCGGAGTGTCGGCGAACCGGAGTAGCACGTCGTACCACTCCACGCTCTACGCATCCCGGTCCCGTAGGCGTAGAACAGCATCGTCAGCATCATGTCCGGGTCATACGCAGGACGGCCGGGCCCGTTGTTGGGATGAACGGCATGGAAGGCGGTGGTGTCGACCTTGGCCACCACGTCGATCATGAACCAGGCCAGGTGCCCTTCATCGAGCCAGTCCCGCATGCT
>JANMRJ010000783.1:0-5504 GCA_031370985.1 Acidimicrobiales bacterium | reverse complement strand
GCTGCAGGCCGTAGAGCACTTCCAGGCGTGGGCGCTCGGCCAGGCCGGAGAGCACCACGACTCGGCAGTCACGGTCGATCGAGCGTTGGCGAGCGCACCAGGTGCGAAAGCTCGCTGCGGTGGGCCGGCCCGCCGAGCGCCACGTCCTGTGGTGCTGCTCGCACAGGGCCGGCCGGGCCCGCCAGGCGAAACGGGTGCAGGTGGCCACCGCACATATCCCGAAGCTCGGACGAGGGGTGGCTGGAGGGAACTGACCGTCGCCGGTCACGTACTCGTCGGGGTCCTGGCCCCGCTTGGCCATCGTGTTCTCGCAGGCGGCGCACAGGCCGTGGGCGCGCACCGGCCGCTCGTGGCCGGGGACCCGGCACACCCGGCACAAGGCGGCGCTGCCCCGGCGGTGGCGGACCCGGTCGGGCACCGTCGCGCAGAACCGATCGAAGTCGCATCCCGGCTGCTCCTTCTGCCAGAGCTGGTCACAGCGCCAGCACAGCCCCAAGCTCGTCCTGGCCACTTGGTCACAGGTGGCCGCCCTGCACTCGGCAAAGCCGAACACCGGGTCGTCGGCGTCGGGGGCGAAGCGCTCCAGGCCGGGGTCGAAGCCCAGTCGCCTCAGCACCCCCCAGTCGATCACGGAGCGAACCGCGTCCTCCTCGACCGGCACGCCCGGCTGGCCGAGGCGGGCCTCCCCTGCGTCGGCACGGCTCATCGCTGACCGCCTCCCCGCTGCGCCCGCCGCTTCCGAGCGAGCTCCTCAACCGCCTCCACCGCGCTGCGCATCCGCGCCTGGCTCGGGTGCACGTACACCTGGGCCGAGGTGATCGACCGGTGGCCGAGCAGCTCCTGGACGACGTCGATCGCCACCCCCGCCTCGGCCATCTCGCTGCCCGCCGAGTGGCGGAGCAGGGGGGCGGTGAAGAAGTACAGGCGGCCGTCGTTGAGCATGGCGCCCCACTCGGGCGTGGGCGGGCGGGCGCCGAGGCCGAGGAAACTGAGGCCGGCGAGCGCGAGCACGAGCTGGCCCATCTCCAGGGTCGCCAACACAAGAAGCGGTGACACGATCCCGGGCAGGAGGTGATGGAGGAGGATGCGGCCATCGCCCGCCCCACTCGCCCGGGCCGCCTCCACGTGCTCCCGCTCCTTGATAGCCAGCACCGAACCCCGCACGATACGGGCGTAGCCCGCCCACGCCACCGCGATCAGGCCGGCGATGACCCCCCGCAGGCCCGGCCCGATCGTGCCCACGACCGCCAATGCCAGCAGGAGGGTCGGGAAGGCCAGCAGCGCGTCGACCACCCGCATCAGGACGAAGTCGACCGCGCCCCCGTAATAGCCGGCCACCAGGCCGACAACGGTCCCAATGAGCACGACCGACGCGGTGACGAACATCGCCGAGCCCAACGACCACCGGGCCCCGACCAAGAGCCGGCTCAGAAGGTCGCGTCCGAGCACATCTGCGCCGAGAAGGTGATGGGCGCTCGGCTTGGCCAGCCGGTCGAGCGGCACCACCTTGATCGGGTCCTGGGGCGCAATCCACGGGGCGAGGATGGTGACCAGCGCCAGGGCGGCGACGATCACCAAGCCGGCGAGCGCGAGCCGGTCGCGGACGAGGCGGCGGAGCAGGTCGGCCACCCTCAGCCCGCTGGCGCCGGCGCGAGGCGCACGCGAGGGTCCAATGCACACATGGGGATCGAGGCCAAGATCGTCGAGACCCCCGAGCTGGCCACCTACACCGACCGCCTCAAGAACGGCGAGGGCGACATCTTCATGAAGCGGGTGGCCCAGAACGACGCCACTCCCACCTTCTTCGCCAATGCCTTCCTCTACTCCAAGTCCACCGGCGACTACGCCAAGTGGTTCCCGCCGGCGACGCCTTCGACAAGGCGCTCGAAGCGGCGCTGGCCACGCCCGATCGCGCCGAGGCGACCAAGCAGGCGGCCACGGCCATCCGCATCGCGGTCGACGACGAGGAGGTCGTTGTGGTGCCGATGGCCGGCACGTACTGGCTCTTCGCCATGAACACCCAGATCACGGGGTTCGTGCTCCACGGCTCGGCCCGCCACGTCCGGTGGGCAGGGGTCAGCTGGTAACACCTCGGCATGCCGGCCCTGGGTCATTCGACAGCGCTCCGGCGCGGTGAACTGACCCAGGTTCGGTAGCGCCGGTCGCGGGCAGGATGTCGGCATGAGCACGGCGCCGGCATCGGAGCAGTCCCGCCAGCGCCAGCTGGCCGTCACCAAGCGGCAGGCGACCGGGCTCCTGGCCGCTGTCACCGTGGTCTTCGTCGCCACGGCCGTCTGGGGCGGCGACTCGACGTGGGCGGACTACCTGGAGGCCACCGCGGCAGCATCGATGGTGGGCGGCCTGGCCGACTGGTTCGCGGTCACCGCCCTGTTCCGGCGCCCGCTCGGGCTGCCGATCCCCCACACGGCCATCGTGGTCGAGCGCAAGGACTCCTTCGGCGCCACCCTCGCCGCCTTCATGCGGGAGAGCTTCCTGACCCGGGAGGTGCTGGTCGAGCGGGTGCGGGCCGCCGGGGTGGTCGGGCGCCTCGGGGGCTGGCTGGCCCGGGAGGAGAACGCGGCCCGGGTGGCGGCCGAGGTGTCCGACGCGGCCGTGGCCGGCGCCGACCTCCTGCGCGACGACGATGTCCACCGAGTCCTGGAAGAGCTGGTCCGGTCGAGGGTCGAGGCCGTCCCCCTCGCCCCGCTCGCCGGGCGGACCCTGCGCTTCTTCACCCAGGACGGGCGCCACGACGAGCTGCTCGACGCCACCCTCGCCGGCCTCGACCGGTACCTGGGCACCCATGGCCAGGAGCTCAAGGCCCAGCTCGGCACCAAGTCGCCCAAGTGGTTGCCCGGCGCGGTCGAGGACCGCATCTTCAACCGCCTGCTCGACGGCGCCCGCAACCTGGTGCGGGGGATGGCCGCCGATCGTAACCACGACCTCCGCCGGCAGCTCGACGCCCGGCTCCGGCTGCTGGCCGCCGAGCTGGAGACATCGGTCGACCTCCTCGAGCGGGGCGAGCAACTCAAGGGGGACCTGCTCGCCCAACCGCAGGTGCGGGAGTGGGTGGCGTCGGCCTGGAGCGACGCCAAGGTCGAGCTGCGGGCCCAGGCGTGCGACCCGACCTCCGAGCTGCGCCGGCAGCTCGTCGGCGGCCTCGTGGCCGCCGGCCGGCGCCTCCAGGACGACCCCGACCTGGCCGCCACCGTCCAGGCGGCTCTCGAGCGGGGCGTCGGCTACCTGGCCGACCACTTCGACGGCGACATTGCCGCTTTCATCAGCGGCACCATCGGCCGGTGGGACGCCGAGGAGACCGCGTCGCGTCTGGAGCTACTGCTCGGTCCCGACCTCCAGTACGTGCGCATCAACGGGACGGTGGTCGGCGCCATCGCCGGCCTCGCCCTGCATGCGATCTCCGCTGCGCTGTCCTAGATGGCCCCGGGCTCCGCCGAGCGGCCATACTCGGCGCCGATGACCTCCAAGTTCCGTCTCGTCGCCCTGATCGAAGCCGTCTCCTTTCTGCTCCTGCTTGCCTGCTCCGTGGTCAAGCGCGGCTTCGACGGACCCGACCTCGTCGGGGTCATGGGCCCGATCCATGGGATCCTCTTCCTCGCCTACGTGATCCTGACCCTCGCCGTCCGCGAGGAGCAGGGCTGGACCGGCGGCCAGACCATCCTGGTGCTGATCGCCTCGGCGGTGCCCTTCGGTGCCTTCGTGGTGAACACGCGCATGGTGAACGACCCGGCGCCGGCGAAGAACGCCTCGTAGGGACATACCCGACCCCTCGGCCACGCAGCCATTGGCCAACGTTCGTGACGAAGGCGTACCTTCGGTGTGATGGCAACGGATTCAGGAGGCAACGGTGGCTGAGGGTCTCGAGGACGCGAGGCGCAAGCTCGACGATGAGTACGGACAGGTCCGGCGCCATCTGGACAAGGTCCACGCCGCCCTCGACCGGGTGGACGCCGCCGGCCCCGAGGACGACCTCTACGACCTCCTGAAGGACTTGGAGGACGTGGTCAAGGAGGTCCGCAACGGCGGGCTCGTGGGCTCGGGGGCCAAGGGCCACAAGCGGGCGCTCGACAACTATCGCGCCCGCAAGGTCGAGTAACCGGACGATTCGGCCCAACTGGTGACACGCAGTGTGATACGTCGCACTGGGCGTCACCGGTTCAGGGGCGGGCCTTGTCGACACCCGACGGCGGAGGGCAGGGGGTTCTGGCGCTTTGGCGAGAAGGGCCGGAACTGCCTTTGGGAGGTCCGGCCTCTCCGTCGTCTGGGTGTCGAGCTACGCGTTCTGTCGTCGCCCGCGGTCGGGAACTTGAGCGGCGAGGGGTAGTTTCTCCTCGTGTTCCTGGGCGACGACCTCCTGCCGTACCTCGTGCTCGCGCTCGGCGCCGCGCTGGTGTTCGGCAACGGCATGGCCCTCGTCCGCCCGCCCAAGCAGGCCAAGGACGACGAGCTGGCTCGGGCCCCCATCGGGCGTAGCGCGGTGATGATCGGCATCGGGCTCGTCGCCGCCATCTGGGCCCTCGCCAGCCTGGCCACTGGGTAGCACCGGCCGGCGCCTCGCTGCGGCCGGGGCGATCGCCGGCCCCGTGGCGTTCGCCGGCGCCTGGGCCGCCCTCGGTGCCGGCACCCGCGGGTACGACCCCACCCGCGACGCCATCAGCAAACTGGCCCAGCTCGGGGCACCGACCCGCCCGGCCATGACCGCCGGCCTGCTGGCGCTGAGCGCCGGCATGAGCCTCTACGGGCTGGCCCGCCGGGCTGGTCCCCCCCAACAGGCTGGCCCGGCGTGGCTGCTCCCAGTGGCCAACGGGCTCACCGCCCTCGCCGTCGCCGCCCTGCCGCTCGGCGGCGCCGTCGATGGCGCCCACGGCTGGGCCGCCGGCGTCGGGTACGTGACGCTGGCCGCCATCCCTGTGGTCGGCGCCCGAGGACTGCCGCCAGTCGCAGCCCGGCTGTCGGTGGCCGCCGGCGTGGTGTCTGGCCTGTGCCTCCTCACCAGCATGCTCGTCGACCGGTCCGGGTTGTTCCAGCGGCTGGGACTGACCGTCGCCCACGCATGGGTCGTCGTCAGTGCCGTGCGCCTGGTGCGATCCCCCGAGTGATCGTCCCAACGTCGTGCTCGCCCTCCGGGACAGTCTTCGTCGCGGGGACCTATCCGTGGCCGCGTCCTCCACCGACCCGGCCAGCTACCTGCCGGGCCCGGCGCAGTGGGACCCAAGCGGGCCGAGTTCTGCGCCCTGGTCGAGCGGTCGCCCGAAGCGGTCACGCCGGCGCGCCACCGAAGCTGAGCTGCACCGCAGCCTGGAGGACCGAGGAGGCTCCCTTCGATGCGGTTTCGTTTGTCTACTTCGCCGCGTCGGCCATCCTGGCAGAGGGGAAGCCTCCGATTCGTACAACCCAAAGCGATCAGTCAGACGAGGAGTGGGAGCTCAACGCCGATCTCGTGGCGCCGAACTCCGGGAACGGACGGATGGGCAGACCGGTGAACA
>JANMRJ010000599.1:0-4251 GCA_031370985.1 Acidimicrobiales bacterium | reverse complement strand
GGGCGCGGACCCGTCCGCGCCCTCACCGCCCAGGTCTCTGGTTCCCCGGGCGACACCGAGGAGCTCAAGCGCGTGCTGGCCGGCGTCGACCTGCAGACCGGCATCCGCCTGGTGCGGGCCTTCTCCGCCTACTTCCGGCTGGCCGATGTCGCCAAGCAGGTCCATCTCGTCGACTCGCTGGAGCTGCGCCGGCTCCGCGACCGCAGCGGTCTCGAGCAGACGATCGACCGGATCTCCGCCGAGGGCGTCTCCCGCGAGGTGCTGGAGCAGGTGGTGCAAGGCCTCGAGCTGCGGCCGGTGTTCACCGCCCATCCGACCGAGTCGACCCGCCAGTCGATGCTCTCCAAGCTGCGCCAGGTCGCCGAGCTGCTGCGCCAGGGACCTCGCAATGACCGGTACCTGGCCGAGGTCATCGACCTCATGTGGCAGACCGACGAACTCCGTCAAGCGCCACCACGCCGTGCTCGCGTCGGTCTACGACGCCTTCGGCGACCTGCCGGTGCCCTATGCCGACCTTCCCCGTGACGAACGGGTGGCGCTCCTTCTCGGCGAGCTGGCGAGCCGGCGGCCGCTCATCGGCGCCACGACCGTCCTGGAAGATCAACCGGCCACCACCATGGGGACCTTCACCGCCATCCGGCAGGCCCTCGACACCTTCGGCGGTGGGGTCATCGAGAGCTACATCATCTCCATGACCCGCGATGTCGACGACATCCTGGCGCCGGTGATCCTGGCCCGTGAGGCCGGCCTCGTCGACATCCACGCCGGCGTGTCGAGGATCGGGTTCGTCCCGCTCTTCGAGACGGTGGAGGAGCTGCGCCAGGCCGGCGCCATCATGGACCGGCTCCTGGCCGACACCAGCTACCGCCAGCTCGTGCGCCTTCGGGGCGACATCCAGGAGGTGATGCTCGGGTACTCCGACTCCAACAAGGACGCCGGCATCACGACATCGCAGTGGGAGATCCACCGGGCCCAGCGCAGCCTCCGAGACACCGCCCACCGCCACGGCGTCGTGCTCCGGTTGTCGCACGGCCGCGGCGGCACGGTCAGCCGGGGCGGCGGCCCGACGCACGAGGCCATCCTGGCCCAGCCCTGCGGCACGCTCGAAGGGCGTATCAAGGTCACCGAGCAGGGCGAGACGATCGCCGAGAAGTACGGGCTGCCGGCCGTGGCCCGCGACAACCTGGAGCGGGCAGTGGCCGCGGTGCTGGAGGCGTCGGTGCTGCACCGGGAGTCCCGTGTGCCCCTCGACGTCCTCGCCGGCTGGGACGCCACCATGGACATCGTCTCCCAGGCCGCCTACGAGTCCTACCGCGATCTGGTCGAGCGGCCGGGGCTGATGGACTACTTCCTGACCGCCACGCCGGTCGACGAGCTGGCGGCGATGAACATGGGATCGCGCCCGGCCCGGCGCCCTGGCGGGCCCGGCGGGCTGAGCGACCTGCGCGCCATCCCGTGGGTCTTCGGCTGGAACCAGTCCCGCCAGATCATCCCCGGCTGGTTCGGCCTTGGAAGCGGCCTGGCCGAGGCGGTCCGACGGGGCCACGGCGACGCGCTGGCCGACATGTCCTCGATGTGGCACTTCTTCCGGACCTTCGTCGCCAACATCGAGATGACCCTGGCCAAGACCGACATGGACATTGCCGCCCACTACGTCGACAGCCTCGTCGACCCTGCAGTGCAACCGCTCTTCGCGATGGTGCGGGAGGAGTTCGAACGCACCAGGTCGGAGATCCTCCGCCTCACCGACCAGGACGCCCTACTCGACCGCTCGCCTGAGCTGCGCGACGCCATCGCCGTCCGCAAGCCCTATCTCGACCCGATCTGCTACCTCCAGGTGGCACTGCTGCGCCGGCTCCGCGACGCCCCGAAGCCCGAGCCGCTGTTGCGCCGTGCGCTGCTGATGACCGTGAACGGGATCGCCGCAGGACTTCGGAACACCGGGTAGGCACGTCCAGTCCGGTACAGTTGGTGCATCGGTGCCGCCACTGCGGCGCGCCGAGGGTCGAGTGCGAGTAGCGCGTAGCAGTTTAGGCGCAAGGTTCCCGTTCTTCGGAGCGTGTGGCCGCAGCATCAACGGCCAACCACCCGAATCGAAAGAGGAACTCCTTCATGCCCACCAACCCCGCTGGTCGCGCCACGCGCCGTCGCGGCCGCCCCGGCCAGCCCTCCACCCACAGCTCGACTCGCGTCCGCGTCGAGCAGTCCGAGCCGGCCTTCAGCTTCGAGATCGTCGAGACGCCGCCGGTCGACACCACCTTCGAGGCGCTCGGGGTGCCGGCGCCGATCATCGCCGCCCTCGTCCAGTCCGGGTGCCCCACGCCGTTCCCGATCCAGGCCGCCACCCTGCCCAGCTCGCTGGCCGGGCGTGACGTGCTCGGCCGGGCCCGCACCGGCAGCGGCAAGACTGTCGCCTTCGCGGTGCCGACGGTCGTCGCCCTGGCCAACTCCGACAAGGTCCGCCGGCCCAACTTCCCCCGGGCCCTCGTGCTGGTGCCCACCCGTGAGCTGGCCGCCCAGGTGGCCGCCACCACCGAGCCGATCGCCCGGACCATGGGCCTGCGGGTCGCCATCATCCACGGCGGCGTGAGCCAGAACCCCCAGGTCGCGGCCCTCCGTGCCGGCGTCGACATCCTCATCGCCTGCCCCGGCCGCCTCGAGGACCTGGCCCAGCAGGGCCACTGCAAGCTCGGCGCCGTCGAGGTCAGCGTGCTCGACGAGGCCGACCACCTCGCCGACCTCGGCTTCCTGCCGGCGGTCAAGCGCATCCTCGACGCCACGCCGGCCGGCGGTCAGCGCATGCTGTTCTCGGCCACCCTCGACAGGGCCGTCGACCTCGTCGTCCGCCGCTACCTCACCAACCCCGTCACCCACTCGGTCGACAGTGCCGACGCCACGCCCCCCGATCTGGAGCACCACGCCTTCACGGTCACGCCCGACGACAAGGCCGCCGTCGTCCGTGAGCTGGCTTCGGGCAAGGAGCGCACGCTCCTCTTCACCCGCACCAAGCACGCGGCGAAGAAGCTGGCCAAGGACCTCACGGCACGCGGCATCCCCGCCGTCGACCTGCACGGCAACCTGTCCCAGCCCCAGCGTGACCGCAACCTGGCCGCGTTCACTGCCGGCACGGCGCGAGTGTTGGTCGCCACCGACATCGCGGCGCGCGGCATCCACGTCGACGACATCGCCCTCGTTGTCCACGTCGACCCGCCCACCGAGCACAAGGCGTACCTGCACCGCTCGGGGCGCACGGCCCGCGCCGGCGCCAAGGGCACGGTCGTGACGGTCATCCTGCCCGACCAGTCCCGCGACGTGGCCACGATGATCCGCCAGGCCGGCATCCGCCCGGCCTCGGCCCGTATCGGGCCCGGCGCGGCCGAGACGATGGCCCTCACCGGCCCGTTCGCCGAGCCCGTGTTCCTCCCCCAGCCGGCGCCGCAGCCCCAGCACCAGCCCCGGCCGAGCCGGGCACCGGGCGGCGCCGCCCGCAGCCGCAGCGGCCTTCCCCGTCAGGGCACCGGGGGCCGGCGCCGGGGGCGCTGAGCCCCTTCAGTCTCTGACCAAGACGCTGCGGGCCACAGCCAGCGACGCGACGATCATCGACCGGGCCTCCTCCGCGGTCAACGGCTCGCCGCCGTGGGCGCCGGCGTTGCCGATGTCGCGGACGGTGCGGGCGTCAGCGGCGAACGAGCCCGGGAGGTGGCCGGCCTTGAGCAGCCACACCAGCTTCTGGTGCAGCGTCTTGGCGTCCAGCGGAACGCCGCGCATCACCACGACCTGCTCGACCGCCCGGCGGGCCATCAGGGTCGCGGCCCGGTAGGCGCCGGCCCCCCAGCATGTAGCCGCCTCGGCCAAGTCGGCCGCGACCGAGCCGGGCAGGCCGGCGGTATCGGCCTCGCCTAGCGGTCCCGGCTGAGCGGCAGTGGCGGTCACGGGAGCCGTCAGCGTAGGCCGTGGCCGGCAGGCAACCAGAAGTCGGATTCGTCCGACTTGACGGGTTCGGCAATAGACTCGGCCGCCGGACTGGGGAGGAAGCAAACGATGACGCGCACCGGTAGGCGTACTTCAGCAATCGCGGTCCTCGCACTGGTAGGCGCGTTCCTGCCGTTCGTGATCGGCGCCGGCCCCGCCGCGGCGGCCGGCCCGATCAGCCGGGTGTGCCACGTGCCCGGGGACCCCACCCGCGTCTCGAAAGCCCAAAGCCTCAGTGCGGGCGCCCCAGACGACGGCCCATTAGTGGTGTTGACGGCG
>JANMRJ010000696.1:0-2090 GCA_031370985.1 Acidimicrobiales bacterium | reverse complement strand
GCTGCGTGACCTGGGCGTCTATGACCGGGCCACGGGTGTCGCATGAGCGGCGCCCGTGAGCTCACCTACCTGTGCCGGGAGCTGAAGCACCCGGCTCTGCTGGCCGGGGTGGAACGCCTCGCCGAGCGGGCCCGGGCCGACGCCTGGAGCCACGAGGAGTTCCTCGCCGCCTGCCTGGAGCGCGAGGTGTCGGCCCGCCAGTCCCACGGCGGCGACGCCCGCATCGCCTCCGCCCGCTTCCCGGCCCGCAAGACCCTGAGCCTAAACAGTGCGGAACCAAGTTCCTCTTCCCTGCCCTTGCTCTCGGGATCTTCATCATCGACTGACACTGAAAAAGGGTAGCGTGATGCCCGGAACACGGGACCGGACTTCCTGGGGCCTCTCGACCAGTGGCGGCGATCAGGCGCGGCGAACGGCCAGTGTCCGCCCCTGAGGGAGTGCGGCTCGTATCGCAGGTTGTCGTGGGTTCCGAGTGTCGTGCACCGGAAGAGCACCTACGGACGGGCGTTCTGTCGCGCCCGACTTGTGCCGAAGTCATGCAGGTCAGCCGGTGCGGCCCTGCGAGAACGGGCGGAACCCCGGAGCGAAAGGCCGCCCGGTCATCCCCCACCGACCGCGTGCGGCAGTCAGCAGGGCATGCAGGTCGCCGGTCCCGGCCAACCGACCCGTTCCCGCTATTGGACGGCATCACCAGCTGAGCGCGGGAGCGACGCGTCTGAGTCAAAGTCATGTTGGCTGTCGCCAACCGGTCCGACGTGCTCGGCGCTACTCAGTCTTGAGGATCGACCGAAGTTGCTCACGAAGTTCAGGTCCATCGGCGTGGCCGTGAACGTCAACCGCATGCATCGCGGCAGCCCGAACCACTTCTTCCTCCTCGCCGCTGATCGTGAGGGTGCAACCGGACTCACTTGGCATCTCTCGACAATCAACGATCCTGCGTGGCATCCGTTCCTCCTGGATCGGTATGCAGCGGACGACGGCCCGCGGCGCTGAAAGTACTTTACCGTAGCGCCAACAGATGAGGACGGAGGAGGATCTGGACCGGGATGGAGCCCGCCCCGTAACCGGCGTACTCGGGCGGACAAGGCGCTCGGTAATACGCAGGCCGCTGACCGACGTGGCCGGCGCTCCGAACGCCGTCTCGACGTCATGACCATCGAGGCCAGTGTGCGCGGCGACGACGGTAACCAGTTCCTTGCGGTTCATTCGTGCTCCTGCGTCGGCGGCGGTCGCGCCGGTGTCACGCCTGGTCGAGGCGGGACGCCGGATAGCCACCCGCGTCTGGAGGGGTCGGCCATGCCCGGGCGGGAGGACCGACTCGCCCTATGGCGGGTAGGGGCTGGCGGCGGGATGCTCGCCGACCCGGTCGAACACATGGTCATCGCCCGGATGCAGGCGTGGCACAGCGAGGGAGTGGGGTACGCCGGGATCGCCCGCCGCTCTGAACGTTTGGAGGAGCGCCGAGCCGCGCTCATCGCCGGTCTGGCGTCGTCGAACTGAGAGACGCAGAGGGCGTCCGGCACGCGCTGTCTCGAACCGCCGGCGACCCGCTCCGACCCCGACTAGCCGCGACCGACCGTCGCTCCGAAGGACCAGGGAAGGACCAAACGGGCCGCCGACCCACATAAGCGCAGGTCAGCGGCCTACAGCCTCAGATGTCGTAGTTCTGATTCGGGGGTCGCGCTGACCTGGGCGAATGCCTCAAAAGTGGCGCTGACCTGCGGAAACACGTCACAACCCATCACACCCAGTCCCATCGATCTCGGGCCTCTCGTGTCACGCTCGTGTCACGGCGACCGCTTCCGGCGAGGCATCGGCGGCCGCCGAACGTACCGCCGGCATCGGCCTCGTGGCTGGGGACCGGGGTCCATCCCCTGAGTCTAGTCTCTGGGACGGTTGATGTCACACCCCACTCGTAGTCTTGGCGTCATGGTGATTCTGCGGGAGTTTCTGTACCGCCGCGATGATCTCGTTGCCCAGTTTCTCGAACAGATCGAGGGCGGGGAGTACGACGAGGAGCGGATAAAGGAACAGGCCGAACGGAAGTCGGCTGTCGGCGTCTCGGCCGCCCTCGGGGCCGTGTCCGTGAC
>JANMRJ010000650.1:0-3795 GCA_031370985.1 Acidimicrobiales bacterium | reverse complement strand
AGCAGGTCGGTCACCTCGTTGACGACCACGCGCAGGTCGAAGTCGGAGACTTCCAATCGCAGCTTCCCAGCCTCGATCTTGGAGAAGTCGAGGATGTCGTTGATGATGTCGAGCAGGGCTTCGCCCGCGGAGCGCACGGCGCCGGCGTACTCCCGTTGCTCGTCGTCGAGCGAGGTGTCGAGCAGCAGCCAGGTCAGGCCGATCACCGCGTTCATGGGTGTCCGGATCTCGTGGCTCATGTTGGCCAGGAAGTGGCTCTTGAGCCGCGACGCCTCCACGGCCTGGTCACGGGCGAGGGCAAGCTCGGCCTCCCGTTCCAGGAGCGCGGCCTGCGCCCGTTTGCGCTCGGTCACGTCGCGCACCGCGGCGGAGACCAGTACGCCTTCCTCGGTGGTCAGCGTCGAGAGCGAGATGTCGACTGGGAACTCGGAGCCGTCCTTGCGGCGGGCGGCCAGCTCCAGGTTGGCACCCATGGCCCGGACGGACGGGTTGTGGAAGAACCCGGTCCGCAGGTCGGGGTGGTGGGCGGCGAAGCGGTCAGGGATGAGGCGCTCGACCGGCTGACCGACGAGCTCGGACCGCTCGTAGCCGAACAAGACCTCGGTCTGGCGGTTGACGAGCCTGATCAACCCGTCGCCGTCGACCACGACGATGGCGTCGGGAGCGCTCTCCAGCAGTCCCTGGAACCTGGCCTCGGCGTCGCGCATCTCCTCGGCGACCCGCCGGCGCTGGGTGACATCGACGAAGGCGGCAATGCGGAATTCCAGGGTGCCGGCGCCGTCCTCGACGGCGGTGCGCCATACCTCAACCGGCACGGTGGCGCCCGCGACACCGATCTCTGTCTCGTGGTGCGCCGGCTCACCGTCGGGCGCCCCGGCCAGAGCCAGCGCGGCCGCCGGATCCGTGTCGCCGTTGGCCCCCAGCATGCGCCGTGCCTCCCGATTGGCGTAGGACGGCTTGCCCTCGATGGTCGCCACGAGCACGCCGATCGGCACCGCGTCGAGCAGGCGCTCCAGGCGCCGGCGGGACTCCGCCTCACTGTCGGCCAGTCGACGTTCGGTTGCAGTCAGCCGGCGGCTCCGGCGACTGACGAGGAGCCCAAGTGAGACGGCGACCGCGGCCCCAAGCAGACCCACGGCGAGCGCGACCCAGTGCAGCAACCTCGCCAGGCTGTCGGCGCCGGCCATGACCTCCGACCGGGCCTGTTGCACGAGAATGCCGACACCCTGGTCGGCGATGGGCTCATAGGACTCCACGGTCATCCGCCCGAAGTACGGGCTGTAGATCAGCGTGGTGACCGGCTTGCCGGCGGCGGCGATCGCCCGGTTCACCTCGGCGCGGAGCACCGTGCCGACCCCTGTGGAGCCAGCCACGATGAGGCCGTCGGTGGTCACCAGGAGCTTGGTGCCGGTCCGGTCGAAGGCGAGGTCCGCCGGCTTGCCGAGGAGCTGGGTCATGTCGATGTCCACCACGAGCCGACCTCGGCCGTCGAGGCCGACCGGTACGGACACCTGGCGGGCGGTGGGTGTCCCCACGCTGGAGGGCGCGCCGAACGTGACCCGAACGGGACCGTTGAGGTCGACCGCCGTGGGCGTCACGCCGGGAAGCGCAGCGCTGGCGACGAGGTCACCCGTGGTGCTGTAGAGGCGCACGCCGGCGAACGGGCCGGTGGCGAGCACATTCTCGACACCCTGGCCGGCCAGCACGGTGTCGCCGGCCTGGAGGGCGCTGAGTGCAACCGGGCGCGCCGCGGCCGAGACCACGATGCGAACCGCCCCGTCCCACGCCTGTTGCTCCTGCAGCACCGTCGCCTTCGCCGTGGCGGCCAGGCCGGCGAGCGCCCGGCGCTCGACCTCCTCCCCAGCCACCGCGGATGCCCAGAGGAGGCTCACCAGTGACACCGCGGTGGCGGTCACTGCCGCGACCACGGTACGCAGGCCGGCGGGGGAACCTCGTGACCCGCGAGCCGGCAGGGCGTCGCCCCGGGCGGTCAATTGGCCGATGGGAAATCGAGCCTCATGGTGTGCCCGATTACCGCCCCGGGGCAGGGTGCCCGGCGATCTCGGCTATGCGCTCGTCGAGGATCACCTGGAACAGCTCGAACTCGTCCTGCATCTCGTCGAGGAGCAGACTGGCCGGAGCCCCGTGGGACTGCACGCACGCGCTCTCCAGTTGCTCGCCCAGGCTGCTCAGCCGCCGGGCCCCGAAGGCGCCGGCGCTGCCCCGGAGACTGTGTGAGGCTCGGGCGGCCTCGTCGAAGCGCCCCTGGTGGAGGGCCGTGTCGATGTCCAGCATGCGCTGGGGGATGGCGGAGCGGAAAAGATCGACGGCCCGGAGCAGCCCGTCTGGTGCCGCGCCGTCCAACAGCATCAATACCTCGGCGAGGAGCTCCTCATCGACGTGGTCGCTCGTTTCCGTCTGGTTCATTGGCGCTCCCCTGGGTGTACATCGGCGCTTGTCGATAGATAGGCACAGGATCGACTGTTCCCGTTGGAGACTTGAGCCCGACTGGTGTCTCCGGCCCCGCGGAAGACGCGAACGGACTATTTCTGTCCCGGGGGTTTCCGACGATCCTTGTGTGAACGAGCGGTTCGACAGGAAGGCGTGCTCAATGACGACCGTGCTGATCGTCGATGACGATCCAGATATCCGAGGCGTGGACGACTACATCGCCAAGCCCTTCAGTCCCAAGGAGATGCTCGGCCGCATCCAGGCCGTGCTGGCGAGATCCGAGGCCCACGCATGATCGGCGGCGAAGCCGTGGTCGCCACCGTCGCGTTGTGTACCGCCTCCGCTGGTTTCGTCGCGGCCGGCGTGGCCCCCCACCTGCCCCGCCGCCGCCGCAGGTCGACCGATGTCGGCGGCGAGGTGCGGCCGATCCTCCGCGAGTCCGCCGCGCCGGCGGCGCTGCCCAACCTGAAGGCGTCTGCCTGACGCCGGCCGGGCCCTCAGCCCACCCGGCGGCTCGACGCCTGGCGCAGCCACAGATCGGCCTTTTCCAGGCGGCGCTCGAGTTGCTCCACGGTGGCGTCGCCGACTTTGACGATGCCGGCCACCCGGTTCAGTTCCAGGTTCACGCCGGCGTGGGTCTGGCCGGTGTGGTGGGCGATCTGGCGGGTCTTGTCGGCGTTGAGCCGGCGCAGCCGGGCCTTGTCCTCCCGCCGGGTGCGCCCGTCGGGCGGGGCGCCGGCACCCCACGCCCCCCCGGGTAGCGGTGGGAGCGGGATGGTGAGCGCTTCGTCGGCGGCCGGCTCCGGGGCGCCGTCGCCCTCGAGCACCCAGTCCGGGCCGTCGCCATCGGTCAGGGGAACGGCGGAGATCGGCGCGAAGAGCGAGATCTGCTCTTCGGCGGGGGGCCGGTCGTCGGCCAGGAGCTGTCCGGGCTCACGGTCGGAGTGGCGCAGGCAGTGCCGGCGCTGCTCGGCGATGGCGAAGGCGCGGGCCCGCAGGCGGGGCTCGTCGGGGATGTAGAGAAACGACTTCTGGCCCGACGACCCCCGGGTCCAGCGCACCAGGCGGCCGACGGCCTGCCGGAAGAACAGCTCGGTCGTGGTGGTGGTGGCGAACACGCCGACCCGCAGCCGGGGAATGTCGACGCCCTCAGCCACCATGCGGACGGCCACGATCCACGGGTCGGTGCCGGCCCCGAAACGGGAGATGTGCGAGGACGCCTCGGGGTCGTCCGAGGTCGCCACCACGGCCCGTACCTTCAACCGGTCGGCCAGGAGCCGGGCGATGCCCTTGGCGTGGTCCTGGTCGGTGGCGATGACCAGGCCGCCGGCGTCGGGCTGGCGC
>JANMRJ010000639.1:0-1633 GCA_031370985.1 Acidimicrobiales bacterium | reverse complement strand
TTGGGCTTGTTGATCCAGGCGACGCCCGGGATGCGCGGCGGAGTGGGTGCCTTGTTCACGAAGCGCTCGGGATGGGCGGCGTAGGCGGCGTCGAGAACGAGGCCACGTTGTTCACGGATGGCGGCGGCGGTGCCGAAGTGGACCGACGCCGGGGTGTGCAGACCGATCCCGGAATGGCGGTGGTGATGGTTGTAGTGCTCGAAGAACCCGGAACAGAAGTTGCGGGCATCGGCGAGGGACCCGAACCGCTCGGGGAACTCGGGGCAGTACTTCAGGGTCTTGAAGGCGGCTTCGGAGTAGGGGTTGTCGTTGCTGACATGGGGCCGGGAGTGGGTGCGGCCGATCTTGAGGTCGGAGAGCAGCACGGCGACGGGCTTGGAGGTCATTGGGCTGCCCCGGTCGGAGTGGATGGTCAGGCGGGTGGGGCCGATGGCCCCCTGGGCGGTGACAACCTGGTCGATCCATGCCTTGACGATCTCCCCATCGTGGATGTCGACGACGACCCACCCCGGCACGTAGCGGCTGAAGATGTCGATCATGACCAACAGGTCGTAGTGGCGGCCCCGGGTGGGGCCCCGAAGGGCGGTGGCGTCATAGGACCACACGACGTTGGGCTCGGCGGCGACCAGCTCGGGGATGGTCCGAGGAGGATGGACCGCCTGGCGGCGGCGTTCTTTGACCTCGCCGTTGGCTCGGAGCAGGCGGTACATGGTCGATTCGGAGGCCAAGTAGGTACCGTCGTCCAGCATCGTCGCCCATACCTGGGCCGGGGCTGAGTCGGCGAAGCGGGCCGAACGCAAGACATCGAGCACGGCCTGGCGCTCCGGGGGCGACAGGGCGTTGGGCGGCGTCGCCCTGGGCACATCCGGCCCAGGGCGAGGAGGCTGGTCCCGGCGGTAGTGCGTGGCCCGGGCACGCCCGACCGCCTGGCAGGCCCTGGCGGTGCCCACCAGCTCCTCGATCTCGCAGAACGCTGCATCGATCACGGCTGCTGCTTCGGATCCTCGGCGCTCTCGGTCAGCAGTTGCTCCAAGAGCGCGGATGCTTTTCCCTGTATCTCGATGATCAGCTTGGCCTTGGCCAGAGCTGCTTCAGCCCGGTCGGCTCGTTGGCGCTGGCGGGCCAGCTCGACTTGGCTGACCGTCGCCTTCAGGGCCCGAGGTTTGGGAGCAAGACCAGCACGGGTGGCGGCATCACGAGCACGACGCCACTCCACGATGTGGGAGGAGTAGAGGCCTTCTCGACGGAGCACCGCACCCTTGTCACCGTCGCCGGCGCAGGCGTCGTACTCAGCGAGGATGGCCAGCTTGTAGTCGGCCGGGAACGTCCGTCGTCGAGGTCGGTCCGGAGGGACTGGGTCACCGCCCATCGCTTCATCATGGGCGCGCTCCATCGTCAGAGTGGTCAAAGTCATGGCAGTCAGTGAGGTCCGTTCTCGCCCTGGGAGGGATTGAGCACTACCGCAGATGTCTCACATCAGCCTGACAGAGAGGGATCCGACCGATTGTTCGCCCAGTGACGGTCCGGTCGTAGCGCTTCACGATGACGCAGGACTGGTCGCCGATCGTCGTTGTGATCGGATCGAGGCTGCTGAGCCCGACGCTCTCGGCCAGGCGGAGGCAGGCGGCTTCGG
>JANMRJ010000637.1:0-3644 GCA_031370985.1 Acidimicrobiales bacterium | reverse complement strand
CCCAGCTGGCGGCGGCGCTCATGCGCCGATCACGAACCGGCGGGCGAAGGCCGGGCCCGTCTCGGGGAAGTCGGTGCGGGTGTGGCAGCCCCGGCTCTCCTCCCGGGCTTCGGCAGCAGCCACCAGGGCGGCGCCGACCGTGGCCAGGTTGCGGACCTCGCACACCTCGACCCGGTCGGCCGGCGCCGCCAGTGCCAGTGCCACGCCGGCCAGGGACTGGGCGTCGCGGACCACGCCGGCGCCGATGGTCATGGCGTGCTGGATCGACTCTCGGATCTTGGCGACATCCGACGAACTGGCGGCAGTTGGCCGTGCCGAGGCAGCGAGGTGCAGCCAGTTTGAGGGGTGCATGGCCCCCGTCTCGTCGCAGGCGTCCTTGCCCCGCGCGATGGCCTCGACCACCCGGGCGGCGAAGACCATGCCTTCAAGGAGGGAGTTGGAGGCCAGGCGGTTGGCGCCGTGGACGCCGGCGCAGGCCACCTCGCCGGCGGCCCACAGGCCGGGCAGGGCGGAGGCGCCGTCGAGGTCGGTCAGCACGCCGCCGCAGAAGTAGTGGGCGGCAGGGGCGATCGGGAGCCAGTCGACGGCGGGGTCGAGGCCGGCGGCAGCCAGGGCGGCGGCGATCGTCGGGAAGCGGGCGCTGAAGGACTCGAGGCCCGTGGCGTCGAGCCACAGGTGCTCCACGCCCTGGGCCAGCATGCGGGCGGCCATGGCCTTGGACACGACATCGCGGGGCTTGAGCTCGTCCACGAAGCGCTCGCCGTTGGCGTCGCGCACCAGGGCGCCGTGGCCCCGCAGCGCCTCGGACAGCAGGGGGCGGGGCATCTGGGGGTGGTGCAGGGCCGTGGGGTGGAACTGCACGAACTCGAGGTCGGCCACGGCCACGCCGGCCCGCAGCGCCATGGCCACACCGTCGCCGGTGGCCTCGGCCGGGTTGGTGGTCACCGAGTAGAGCTGGCCCCCTCCCCCGGTGGCCAGCAGGGTATGGGCGGCCCGCACCTCGTGGCGCTGGCCCGACGGGTCGAGCGCGACCACCCCTCGACAGCGACCGTGCTCGACCAGCAGGTCGACGGCGAACCACTGCTCCATCACCGCCGCCGCCGTCGTGCGGACCGCCTCGACCAGGGCCCGCTCGATCTCGGCGCCGGTGGCCGCGCCGCCGGCGTGGACCACCCGGGCGACGGAGTGCCCGCCTTCGCGGGCGAAGGCCAGCCCGCCGGCGGCGTCGAGGTCGAAGACGGCCCCCAGGGCAATCAAGCCCTGCACCCGCCCCGGACCCTCGTCGACCAGGATGCGCACCGCGTCGACATCGCATAGGCCGGCGCCGGCGGACAGGGTGTCGGCCAGGTGCAGGTCGGTGGAGTCGGGGTCGCCGCCGAGCACCGCGGCCACTCCGCCCTGGGCCCAGCGGGTGGTGGCCTGGTGGAGGTCGGCCTTGGACAGCACGCCGACCCGCACGCCGTCGTCCGCGGTGGCGGCCTGGACCGCGGCCGAGAGGCCGGCGACGCCGCTGCCCAGGACCAGTAGATCCAGCTCAGTCAACTGCCGGCCTACCGGGCCGGTCACAAGGCTCGATTCGCCGAGTCGACCTTGACGACCAGGGGCTCGAAGCCGGCCAGCTCGGTGTCTTCGTAGTCGGCGTAGGTGATGACGATGACCTTGTGACCCACCTCGACCAGGCGGGCAGCGGCCCCGTTGAGCTGCACCTGGCCCGGCTCGCCGGCGATGGCGTAGGTCTCGAAGCGGGCGCCGTTGTCGATGTCGAGCACGGCGACCTGCTCCCACTCGCGGATGTCGGCCAGCTTCATCAGGCCGGTATCGAGGGAGATGGAGCCGGCGTAGTCGAGCTCGGCGCCGGTGACGGTGGCCCGGTGGATTTTGGACTTCATCATCCGGCGGCGCATCAGCTGCCTTTCAATGTGGAAGCTACGTTGTCGATCAGGCGGACGGTGCCGATGCGGGCGGCTATCAGCAGGCGGTCGGGCAGGGCCTCGGCATAGTCGAGGGTGGCCAGCGGCTCCTTGGCCACGATGTTGGCCATCAGCCGGCGGAGGACATCGGGGTCGCACTCGCCGGCCTTGCGGGCCAGGGCCGCGGTGCTCAGGGCCCGGTGGAGGACGGTGGCGGCCTGGCGCTCGGCCGGCGACAGGTAGGCATTGCGGCTGGAGCAGGCCAGGCCGTCGGGCTCGCGGACGGTGGCACACCCGACGACGGTGACCGGGAAGGACAGGTCGGTGGCCAGACGCCGGACGACACCAAGCTGCTGCCAGTCCTTCTCGCCGAAGTAGGCCCGGCACGGCCCGGCCAGGTTGAACAGCTTGGCCACCACGGTGGCGACGCCGGCGAAGTGGCCGGGGCGGGCCGCCCCCTCCAACTCCTCGACGCCGGCCACCTGCACGGTCACGGCGGGCGGGCCGGCGGGGTACAGGTCCTCGACCGGCGGGGCGAAGACCACGTCGGCACCGGCCCTGGTGGCCACCTCGATGTCGCGGGGCAGGTCGCGCGGATAGGCGTCGAAGTCCTCGCCGGCGCCGAACTGGAGCGGGTTGACGAAGACGGTCACGGCGGTGATGTCGTTCTCGGCCACCGACCGGCGGACCAGGGCGCCGTGGCCCCGGTGCAGGTACCCCATGGTGGGCACCAGACCGACAATGCGACCGGCGGCGCGGGCGCCGTCGAACTCCGTGCGGAGCTGGTCGCCGCGGTCAAGCAGTCTCACCTCGAACCTCATTTCGTTCCGGCCCCGGACGGGTGCCGTTCGACGGCCCAACACTACCGGCCCAGCCGCTCGAGGGGGGCGGCCGGGCCGGGTCGTGGATCAGTTGACGGCGTAGGCCCGGCCCCGAGCACGACGCTGCATGCTGGCCGGAGTTCCTCGGCTTGGGCAGCGGGCACGTGAGCCGGGGTTCAATGATCGGCGGGCCACCTCTCGCCCCGCTCGTGATCACATCGCCCAGTTACCTTCTCAGCGCGAGCCGCCAGGAGGCTGCCGCCTTGCTGCCCTTGATCGTACAAGACACGATGACTGGCAGCGCCGAGAGGGCCGCCCTCGGGGGAAGCGGGGGCGGGTGAAGCCTCATGCGCCACACATCTTCGCCGATGCGCAGCTTGAGGATCGTGAGGACCCCTCCCGCGACAACCGAAGTGCGCGGAGCATCCAGGACGAGGACTTCCGAGGTCGTCAGAACCTGCTCCGCCAGACCTGGCTGCCCTGCAAGCTTCTCAAGCTCTCGGGCCGTGCGTTCCACGAGGACGCACTCGGTGGTACGGAACCGGACGCGGTCGACCTCCATCGCGATGACTCCCTGCACGTAGCCTCGGTGTAGGAGCCACACGCGAGTCGGCGGCGGTGCATCGGCCACGTCGCGGAACTGGACGGCGCCGGGCGTCTTCTCCTGTTCGTGGGCGAGAATCGGTGCCTACTGGCGGATCGTTGGGCGGGTAACTGGGGCGTCCACCCGGAAGGCGGCGGAGTACACGGCGTTGGCGGCGTGGGCCGCCAGCAGCGGGAGCACCGAACGGGCCAGAGCGTCGGGCACCACGCCGGCGGCGAAGAGCCACCCACTGCCCAGGCCCTCGTGCAGGGTAAAGGGCACGACATACCCCCCCGCCGCGGTGCCGGCCTCCGGTTCGACCTGGTCGGC
>JANMRJ010000627.1:0-1873 GCA_031370985.1 Acidimicrobiales bacterium | reverse complement strand
ACGGCAACGTGGCGAGCCGTCCCGGCGACATGTTCATCGACCAGAAGTTCGTCCTCCCCGACGGTACCCTCAGCAGGGAAGGCTCCTTCAACGGCTCCGATCCATACGATCAGAACGGGAACCCGTTGTACCCGATGGTGTCGATGGTGATTCCCGGCGAGCGCTACCGGTTCGTGGAGACGCGCGAAGCGCTGGTGTTGGCTGGCGGATCGCTCGTGGGTCTGGTTCTGGCCGGATTCGTGGTGTCGAAGAGACGTCCCGACTGATCACCAGAGGTAGGCATGCCGAGAAACCTGGTCGAACTCGACCGGGAGGAGACGGCAGCCCGACCTTGAACGACGCGGCCGACGGCCCGCGATGTCTGCCACGGCCCCCCCGGAGGGGTGCTGGGCCGACCTCCAGGGTTGATCGTCGATCGAGCGACCAGCCGATCCTCGCCAGATCATCGGGGGGCTCGAACAGCCGGATCGTGATGCCGTTGGCGGCACAAGCCTTGTGCCACGGATTCGCCGGCCAGCTCATGCCGACGCTCCGGGCCAACGGAACGACGAGCCCATCGAGCAGGGTCCGCGCGCACTCGATTGCTCTCGCAGCCAACTCAGGTGACACGGACTCTGCCCGTGGGCTATGGCTGCGCAGAGGCAGCGGCCAGCGTGACATGGAGAGCGTCGGGTAGTACCGCCTCATAGCTCCCCGCATCGGAGTGATATCTGATCCGCAGGCCGTCGAACGATCCGCCAGTCCGCCCGGGCGGCAAGCGGAATCCAACGAGGATCTGCCGATCAGGCGACGGGTCGCCCAAAGGTGGAACCGCCAGCCCGGCCAGCGGAGTCAGGGGGCATACGGGGCCTCTCGGGAACTTCGGCGGGAAGCCTTCCGCAGTTCCGACGCCGACGTTTGGCGTGTCCGGCAGACAAGCGAGAAAGCCGAGGATGTCCAGGCCCTGAGCGCCCACGACATCGACCTCGTCGATCGTGATGGGCACGGTTGTCGGGTTCGTGGGGAGGTAGAAGCCGAAGGTGTAGTTCGTTCCGGGCTGGATCGGCAAGCCCGTGTTCGTGCTGCCTTTCTGTGTGAGAGGCCCGGTCTGGCTGGCCTGCAACCCTCGGGAGACAGCGACCACCCCTATTGCGATCAGCACCCCGGCCAGCAACCAGAGGCGCTGCCGGGGTGCTCGGTTCTCAGCCACGACTACTTGCAAACGACCTCAGTCACGTATGGCCACGAACTGTTCGACCCGCAGGGGAAGCCAGCGTTGACGAACGTGAAGTCGAGGTTGGCCGCGGTCGCACATCCGGTAGATCCAGAAAGGTCGATTCCGATCGCTGACGCCAGCTGCATTGCATTCGACCCTGTGATCGCCCGTTGCCGAGTTCTCGGACGGGGTGGCACCCGCTACCTCAGCGGCGAAGTTTGGTCGCCGTTGGCGCCGACGCTGCATTGTAGTGGAGGGAACTCGCCCACCCCAGATACTCTCTGTGAGGGGTTGGCTGGCGAGGAAGGATTCGAACCTTCGATCTCCCGATCCAGAGTCAAACGATCCGAATCGGGCTCGCGAGCCAATCTCTGCGCTCAGATCGGCGTTCTGCGCCGTCTGTTTGGGGGAGTGTCAGGCGAACACTCCGGGGAGAGTCTTGCGCACGAGCGAGATCGCCAAAGAATCAGGCGAACTCATCGGTGCTGGAGCGATTTTACTCCGATGTGCCGACCAGTGGCAGCGAGAGCTGACCCACCGCCAGGCCGCCGGGCAACGGGCGCCGCCGGCGCCGGACAGGCAGCGCGGTTCGCCGTTCCCAGACGTCCGCTCGGAAGGATCTCGTTCGTCTCCTAGCGTCCGCGTCGCAACTGCCACTCGACGATCAGTGCCTCGAAG
>JANMRJ010000619.1:0-2134 GCA_031370985.1 Acidimicrobiales bacterium | reverse complement strand
GCCAGCGGTCACGTCAACCACCGCGGTGGCGCCGGCGAAGGCCGCGCCACCGGCCACGAGGACGGCGCCTACCACCGCCGTGGCCGGCGTGGCGACCCCGCCGAGGCCCGGAATCTACCGGTACCGGTACTCGGGGGGCAGCGCCCCAGTCGACGGCACCCTGGTGGTAGCGGGGGGCCCGGGCGCCGGCCGCCAGACCCACACGATGACTGCTTCCGGGCAGACCGACCAGACCATGGTGCTCTGGTCGGGCACGGCCAAGACGACGGTGTCGGCCGGCGCCACCGGTTCGGCGGCGGCCTGCACGTGGACACCTGGCCTGTTGGCGCTCCGCTTCCCGCTCGCCGTCGACACCTCCTGGCGGGCCGACGCGACATGTGCGCCCGCCGGTTCGCCGGCCGTCCACCAGACGGAGGACGCTCGCGTTCAAGGACTGACTCAAACTCTCGTCGCCGGGAACCAGATCGACGCCTGGATCGTCACTCGCCACACGCTGACCGAGGTTCAGAGCGGCCGGGGCAAGGCCGTCATCGAGACGCAGTCAAGCGAGATGTTCGCGCCTTCGCTGGGCCTGGTCGTCTATCAGGTGGTCCGCACCGCCATCCCGCAGCCCGACGGTACGACGACCACGACCACCCAGATGCTGGAGCTCGTCGACATCCGACCCGTGTAGCGCGGCGCCGGCACCTCGCCCTATCCCTCGATGTCGCGCCGGCCCTCCAGCGCCCGCCCCAGCGTCAGCTCGTCGGCGTACTCCAAGTCGCCGCCGACGGGCAGGCCGCTGGCGATGCGGGTGGTGCGGATGCCGAGCGGCTTGAGCAGGCGGGCCAGGTACATGGCGGTGGCCTCGCCCTCGATGTTGGGGTTGGTGCAGAGGATGACCTCGGCGACCTCCTCGTGGCCCAGCCGGATCAGGAGTTCGCGCACCCGGATCTGGTCGGGACCGATGCCGTCCAGCGGGCTGATCGCCCCCTGCAGCACGTGGTAGCGGCCCTTGAACTCGCCTGTCTTCTCGACGGCGACCACGTCACGGGGCTCCTCCACGATGCACAGGACGGTGGTGTCGCGGCGGCCATCGAGGCAGATGCCGCACTCCTCGCCCTCACACACGTTGAAACACCGCCGGCAGAACGACACCCGCTCCTTGGCCTCGGTGATCGACCGGGCCAGGCGGAACGCGTCTTCGTCGGGGAGCTTCAACAAGTGGAAGGCGATGCGCTGGGCCGACTTCGGCCCCACACCGGGCAGTCGCCCGAGCTCGTCGATCAGGCTCTGGACCGGCGGGGCGTACACCGATGCGTCAGCCGAACAGGCCGCTGCCCAGGCCGCCGAGATCGAGGCCACCCATGGCCTGCTCGGAGATCTGGCCGGCCTTGGTGACCGCGTCCCGGATGGCCGCCAGCACCAGATCTTCAAGCATCGAGATGTCGTCGGGGTCGACGGCCGACGGGTCGATCGTGACGCCCTGGAACTCCATGCCGCCCGTCACCCGCACCTTCACCACACCGCCGCCGGACTGACCCTCGACCTCCTGGGTGTCGGCCTCAGCCCGCGCCGCCAGCAGTTGCTCCTGCATCTTCTGGGCCTGCTTCAACAGGGCACTCATGTCGGGCTGGCCACCACCGGGTGCGTTCTTGGACATCAGCTACTCCTCCACGACAGTGGCGCCTTCGAATTCGGACAGGACCTGATCGAGAGGCGAGCGTACCTCCGCCGCCGGCGCATCTTCGAGGTCGTCAAGGTCGAACGGCCCGTCGTCGGGGGGTGGGGGCGCCGCCGGCGACGGCGCCTGGTCCTCGGTGACCAGCCGGAGAGGCACGGGACAACCGAAGTGGGCGGCCAGGGCCTGCTCGACATCGACTCGCACCTCCTCGCACCGGTCACGATGGATGGCGTTCGGCAGGGCGAACGTGGCCCGCTCGCCCTCCGACGCCACGAACCGCCCGACCCGGAACCGGGACTTGGCCCGCGGTGACAGGGCGAGGAGGACGGTGTCACCCCAGGCGAGGGTGAGCTCATCGCGGCTTGGGAGGCCGCCAGCCGCAGGCCGCGGGGCGACTGGCGCTGAGGGTGCCGCCGTGGCGGCCGGGGCCGAGGGTGCCGCCGTGGCGGCCGGGGCCGGCGGAGTTGCCGC
>JANMRJ010000615.1:0-6626 GCA_031370985.1 Acidimicrobiales bacterium | reverse complement strand
ATGGGGAAGCCGTGCGGGCACGTGGCCGGGCGATCTAGCGCTAAGTAGAGAAGGTCCTCCACCTCTTGGGGTAGCTCGTGCTCGAAGTTGGTGGCGAGGCGGTCGGCCTCGTTCCACGCGTAGCCGAGCATGTCGGCCAGGAAGCGCTCCACGATGCGGTGCCGGCGCATGGCCGCGACGGCGACGGCCCGCCCGCTGGGGGTGAGCTCGACCCCCCGGTAGAGCTTGTGGTTGAGGAGGCCCCGCTCGGCCAGTCGCTTGACGGTGGCGGTAGCCGTGGCCGGCGACACGCCGAGCACCTCGGCCAGCGCGCCGGTGTGGGCGTCCTGGGAGTCCCGCGACAAGCGATACAGAGACTTCAGTGTCTCGCGCTCAGACTTGGTGAGGGGGGCGACCATGGTTTCGACGATAGAGAAACTAACTTTCAGGAAGGCGAAACGTCAAGGATCGGGCGTGGTCTCCGGATCGACGAGGCGGTAGCCGACTCCTGGTTCGGTGACGAGGCGGGGCGCGAGGGGGTCGTCGTCGAGCTTCTTCCGTAGCTGGCTGGCGTAGACCCGCAGGTACTGGGTCTCGGTACCGAACGCCGGGCCCCACACTTCCTGGAGGATCATCCGATGGGTGAGCACCCGCCCCGGGTGGCGGGCGAGCACGAGGAGGAAGCCGAACTCCTTCGGGGTGAGGTCCACCGATTGGCCGCCAATGCTCACCAGCCTGCGGGCCACGTCGATGTGGAGATCGCCGACGGTGTGCACGGTCTCGTCCAGCCCGAGCCCCTCGGGCCGATGATGACGGAGGGCGACGCGAAGCCGGGCGAGGAGTTCGGGCATGGAGAAGGGCTTGGTGACGTAGTCGTCGGCCCCTTCGTCCAGCGCCGCCACCTTGCGGCCCTCCGACCCTTCGGCCGTGAGCACGATGATCGGCACATTCGACCAGATGCGGACCCGCCGGCACACCTCAATGCCATCGATGTCAGGCAGGCCCAGGTCGAGCACAACGGCCGAGGGCGACGACGTGACGATCCGGTCCAGCGCCTCCCGCCCAGTCGCCGCCGCGAGCACCCCGTAGCCCCGGGCGGCCAAGGCAGCCGAGAGGGCGCGCACGATGGCCGGCTCGTCATCGACGACCAGGATCGTGGCCAGGGCGCTATCCACGCCGGACCGGCACGGTGAAGCGGAACCGGGCCCCGCCCCCCGGGTTGGTCGTGACGTCGATTGTCCCACCGTGGGCCTCGACGATGGCTTTGCAGATCGCCAGGCCCACGCCGCTGGACGCGCTCCCCTCGCCGCGCCGGAAGGGGTTCGAAGATCCGAGTGCGGTCGAACGTGGCCACGCCGATGCCACCATCGGCGACCCACAGCTCCACCATGCCAATGCCCTGGACGGCCGTCCGTCGCCGGGCGCCGATATCCACCGTGGAGCGCTGCGGGGCGTGGCGGGCCGCGTTCTCGAGCAGGTTGGTGACCACCTGGTCCAACTGGCTGTAGTCGGCGTCGACCAGTGGCAACTCCGCCGGCATGTCGACCTGCACCCGTACGTGGCGGAAGAGCGGGGAGAGGCGGCGAACCCGCTCGGCGACCAACTCGTCGAGCGCCACTGCTTGGCGGTCCGGTTGCAACGCGCCGGCTTCGATGCGGCTGAGGCTCAGGAGGTTGGTGACGATACGGTCAAGGCGTTCGGCCTCGTCGCCGACGAGGTCCAGGAGGTCGTCGCGGGTGGCGTCGTCGTACGCGGCGCCGTCGCGGAGGTCGGAGGTGACGGCCCGGATGGTGGCCAGCGGCGTGCGCAGGTCGTGCGATACCGACCGCAGGAGGGCGGAGCGGTGGCTGTCCACCTGCTCCAACACCGAGAGCCGGGAGGCCTCGGTGGCGAGGCGCTCCCGTTCCGCCACCACGGCTTCGTACCGGTCGTTCAGCGCCTGGGCCTCCCTGGCATGACGATCGAGGATGTCCTCGGCGACTACCCGGACCTCGTGCGCGAGGATCTGCTCGCCGCGCTTGAGTTCGGGGCCCTTGCGGCGGGGATGAGGCGCGTGGTGCCCCTCGCCGGGTGAACTTCCTGGTCGACGCGCAGCTGCCACCACGACTGGCGCGCTTCCTCAGGACGGCTGGCCATGATGTCGTACACACGTCGAGTTGCCGGACGCCAATCGGACTACCGAAACCGAAGCCGCACGAAAGGCCGACGCTGACGACCGAGTCGTCATCACCAAGGACCGTGACTTCCGTGCCAGCTACCTCCTGCAGTCGAGCCCCCGGCGCCCGGCCCCCAGGACGGATCGCCGGTATCGGCACGGCGGCTGGTGAAACCGATGCGGAGCGGGACCTATTTACTGACCAGTCAGCCGCAGCCAGCGCGCTCGCAGAGCCTGTTACCGAGCTGGCAACGACGGGAGGACGGGAGGGCCGTCGGCCACCTAGCTAGGTCGGTGTGCCGGACGGCGGGACCGAGGGATGGAAGGGCACCGAGGTCACGACGGTGTTGGCCCTGTCGATGAGGGCGAGCTTCAAGGCGAGCGCGCTTTGGCCGTGGAGAAGGTTGGCCAAGCTGCGAGTGCCCACCACGAACTCAGGGATGACGATCGTGATGACGTCGTTGTTCCATCGCTCGTCGAGCTCGTCGAGGTAGGACTCGACCGGCGCCACCAGATCCCGGTAGCGGGAGTGGACGATCTCCAAGGGGACATCGAAGCCGAACCGCCGCCATTCCGTCTGCATCTCCTGCTGCTCGTCGTCGTCGGTGGCGACGTACAGGGCGAGGAGATGGTCGGGCCGCATCGACCTCGCGTAGTTGAGGGCCACCACCACCCCCTTGTGCACGCGACCCACGAGTACCACCACGGTGTGGTGCAGGTCGTGGCGCCGCACGTCCTCAGGCGTGAGGGCGAGCGCCACGGCGAGGCTCGAGTAATGCCGCTTGATTGCTTTGAATATCAAGATGATGAGCGGGACGACGACGATCGGGACCCACGCGCCGATGGTGAACTTCGTGATGCCGACGATGAGGGTCACGATGCCGGTGGCCACGGCGCCGACGGCGTTGATCACCGTGCCGCTCCGCCACCCAGGCTCGTGGAGCTTCAGGTGGTGGCGGACCATGCCCGACTGGCTGAGGGTGAACGACGTGAACACCCCGATGGCGTACAGGGGGATGAGGGCGGTGGTCACACCGCCGAAGGCGATGATCAGGAGCGCGGCGGCAACCGCGAGGAACACCACGCCGTTCGAGAAGACCAGCCGATCACCCCGGTTGGAGAACTGCCGGGGCAGGTAGCCGTCGCGGGCGATGATCGAGGAGAGGCGCGGAAAGTCGGCGTACGCGGTGTTGGCCGCCAGGATCAGGATCGCAGCCGTGGCGAATTGCAGGAGCAGGTAGATCGGTCCGCCGCCGATGACGGCTCGAGCCATCTGCGACAGCACGGTTTCGTCATGCGTCGGGTACGGCCTCAGGTGGTGGGCGAGGACGGACACTCCGAAGAAGAGCGATCCCAGGATGGTCGCCATCCACAGGAGGGTCTTCGATGCGTTCTTGGCCTCGGGCTTGCGGAAGGCCGGCACGCCATTGGAGATGGCCTCGACGCCGCTCAGGGCGACGGCGCCCGACGAGAACCCACGGAGGAGCAGGAACAGGGTGAGCGAACCCCCCAGTTCCTGGGCGCCCTCGAATCGCTCCGGGTCGAATGGGACAGGGTCGATGTCGCCGAAGTAGGTACGGAACAGCCCGTAGAGCAGCACTCCGGCGAGGGTGGCAATGTAGATGTAGGTCGGGAAGGCGAACAGTTTTCCCGATTCCTTCGCCCCGCGGAGGTTCACGACCGTGATGAAGACGATGAGGCCGAGGCAGATCAGGACCCGTCGGTCGGCCAGCCCTTGGAAGGTCGGTATCGAGAGGATGGCGGCGACGCCGGCCGAGATCGATACCGCGACCGTCAGCACGTAGTCGACCAGCAACGATGCCCCGGCCACGAGCGACGGCATCTCGCCCAGGTTCTCCCTGCTCACGATGTAGGAGCCGCCGCCACTTGGGTAGGCGAAGATCGTCTGGCGGTAGGAGAAGGTCACGATCGCCAGCAGGACGGCGACCGCCATGGCGATCGGTACCAGCTTGGAGAGCCCAAGGACCAGGCTCGATGCCCCGAGTGCGGTGACGAACAGGATCTCCTCGGTGGCGTAGGCCGTGGAGGAGATGGCGTCGGAGGAGAATACGGGAAGGCCGATCCATTTGGGGATCCGTTGGTGGTCCATCTCCTCGGACCCGAGAGGACGGCCGACCATCACGCGCTTCAGCATGCTCAACACAGGATCTGACGATACGCCGCCGATCCCACCCGGCCAGGATCGACGCTCGGCGACTCGCCAGATTTGTGCTGGGGACGATGCGGGTGTTGCATGGCGCACGTGCACGTCATCGTGGTTGGATGCGGTCGCGTGGGCCGGGAGCTGGCCATGTCCCTGGACCGGGACGGCCACAGTGTGAGCGTCATCGACAAGGACCGCAACGCCTTCCTCGAGCTGCCCGACGGCTTCGGCGGCAAGGCCATCCTCGGTTTCGGCTTCGACCGGGAGCATTTGGAGCAGGCAGGCATCGGTGAGGCCCATGCGGTCGCCGCGGTCACCAATGGCGACAACTCCAACATCCTGACGGCGCGGATCGCCCGGATGACCTACGAGGTGCCCCATGTCGTGGCCCGCATCTACGACCCCCGACGCGCCGTCATCTACCGCCAGCTCGGCATCTCCACCGTGGCTGCGGTGGCGTGGACCACCGACCAGGTCCTGCGCCGGCTGTTCCCGGAGAAGTCGGTATCGGAGTGGACCGACGCGTCGGGCACCGTCAGCCTTCTGGAGCGGGCCCTGCCCGACGCCTGGGCCGGCCGCAAGCTCAGCGATATGGACGAGGGCAACCGCTACCGCCTGGTCGCCCTGACCCGGGGCGGTCAGGCCCGGCTGTACGGCCCCGAGCTCGTGGGCCAGGAGGGGGACATCCTGCACCTCATGGTGCGTAACGATGCCCAGGAGGAGCTGGAGGCCCGCATGGCCGCCGGACCGGAACGATGAAAGCTGCAATCGCCGGCGCCGGCAACGTCGGTACCCACATCGCCAACGACCTGGCCCAGGCCGGTCACGAGGTGCTGCTGCTGGAGCAGGACCCCGACGTCGCCGCCCGCCTCCGCCTGGTCGAGGGCGTCAAGGTGGTGGTGGCCGACGCCTGCGAGCCGTCGTTGCTGGCCGCCGCCGGCCTGGAGACCTGCGATGTCATGGTGGCGGTCACCGGCGACGACGAGGACAACCTGGTCGTCTCGCTGCTGGCCAAGCAGGTCTTCGCGGTCGCCAGGGTCGTTGCCCGGGTCAACCACCCCAACAATCAGTGGCTGTTCAATGAGACCTGGGGCGTCGACATCGCGGTGTCCACCCCCCACCTCCTCACCGCTTTGGTCGAGGAGGCCGTGTCGGTGGGCTCGCTCGTCCGCCTGCTCCAGTTCGAGGACGCCCGGCTGGTCGAGGTCACCCTGGCCGCCGACTCGCCGGCCGGCAACCGGGCCATCAGCGAGCTCGGCGTGCCCCGCGACGCCACCGTGGTGGCCGTCATCCGGGAGCGCCACGTCATCGTCCCCCGGGGCGAGACGGTCATGGAGGCCGGCGACGAGGTCCTGGTGCTGGTGACCCCGGACTCCGAGGACGCGGTCAAGACGTTGTTCGTGGGGGCCAAGCCGCCCACCGCGCCGCCCACCGCGGCGCCGCCCGCAGGCGCTACAGGAGCTCGTAGCGCGGATTGAGCAGCATGAGCCGGCCGGCGGCGCCCTGGCCGCCGGCGCTCTGGGCACTCCCGCGGCCGCTCACCACCAGGCGCTTTCCCGGCGACACGCCGGGGATGCCCCGCCGACCGGTCCAGACGACGACGATCGACCCGCTGCCGTCCTTCACGGTGACTTCCAGCGACGGAGTGCCGGCGCGAGGCACGATCCGTAGTGACGAGATCTCGCCGGCCACGGTGATCTCCTGGCGGGGACGGGCGTCGCCGATGGTCGTCACCCCGGGGAGGTCACGGCAGAAGTCGCGGAGCCGCTCCCGGTCAAGGTCGGCGTCTGAGGTTGTGAGCCGATTGAACAGCTTGCGGAAGGCCACGGTGGTGCTGCCTCAGCCTAGCTCGGACCGGCGCCATTGGCGCCGTGGCGCATCACCAGGCGCACCGACGTGCCCTCGTTGGTGGGGCTGAACTCCACCTCGTCGACCAGGGCCCGGATCAACGGGATGCCGAGGCCCCGCTCGAACTTCAACCGGTCGGGGTCGGTGACGGGCGGGTGGTCCGGGAGCTTCGCCGGGTCGAACCCGTGACCACGGTCCTCCACGTAGACCTCCAGGGCGTCGTCGCCGGCCTTACAGCGCACGAGGACCCGCTCGGAGCTACCCGCGGCGCTGTGGGCCTCGATGGCGTTCGTGCAGGCCTCGGAGACAGCCAGCTTCAGGTCGTCGATCTGTTCGTCGGCCAGGCTGCTGTCGGATGCGGCCAGGGCCGACACCACGAGGCGGGCGAGGGCCACGAATTCGGCTCGCGCCGGAATTTCCAGCTCGATGACCTCCCCAGTCATCTCCGCTTCGTTCACGGCATTAGGTGGTTGCGCCGCC
>JANMRJ010000613.1:0-2205 GCA_031370985.1 Acidimicrobiales bacterium | reverse complement strand
GCCGCGGCGAACGCGGCCATCGTGGGGAACGTCGCGTCAGGACGAGCATCGGCCGGCGGCGTCGCGCCAGCACCGGGCCGGTCGTGGCGACGATCGATCCAGACCGACCGGAAGCCGAGCCGCTGGGCTGGCGCGTGATCGTGGAACAGGCTCTGCGCGACGTGCAGGATCCGCGGCTGCGCCACTCCGTCGGCGCCGAGTCGTGTCACGAGTGCGCCGAAGTTGCGCTCGTCCGGCTTGTACGAGCCGACCTGCTGGGCGGTCACGATCCAGTCGAAGTCGACGCCGAGCTTCGCGTTCGACGCCGCGAACAGGTCGTCGTCGCAGTTCGTCAGGACGCCGAGCCGGAAGCGCGTCTTCAGGCGGCCCAGGGCATCGTGCGAGTCCGCGAATGCCGGCCAGTCGACGACCGATCCGCCGAGCCTCGCGACATCGACGACAGTCGGCTCGGCATCATGTGCCCGCGCGACCGCGGCCATCGCCTGACCGGCGATCTCGCGGTAGCGGGCGTACGGGCCGGCTTCGAGGGAAGCCTCTGCGTTGGCGTACTCGTCGAGGAGGGTCTCGTCACCCAGAGTCGCGAGAGCAGGAATCGAACGGAGCGCGGCCAGGATTCCCGCCTCCCAATCGATGAGCGTTCCGTAGCAGTCGAAGGTCAGCGCGTCGAAGGCGCCGTAGTCGAGACCGGTCATCGTGTCTCCCTAGCCCCGCGCGCCGCCGGTGAAGTTCCAGCTTCCGAGGTGAAGGCTCGGCACCAGGTAGATCGAGTCCCAGCCCGCCAGCACCAGCGCCCGCTCGCGCGAGATCCCGCGCACCGCGCCCGGCCCCAGGGCGTCGAGGAACGACTGCGTGAACCGCAGGTTCGTCACTGGTCGGACGACCTTCCCGTCCTCGATCAGCCACACGCCATTGCGCGTCAGCCCGGTCACGACCTGGGTCCGCGGATCGAGGATCCGGGTGTACCAGAAGTCGGTGACAAGGACGCCCCGCCCGACGCCACCGATGAGCTCGTCGGTGGTCTTGGCGCCGGCCCCGAAGACCAGATTCGCGCCGAGCGCGCCCCACGCGGCGCCGCCCTCGACCGCGTGGCCCGTGCTCTCGGCGCCGGCTGCCCTCGCCGTCCGCCGGGTGTGGAGCAGCCCACTCGTCACCCCGTCGCGGACCAGGTCGAGTGGCCGTTTCGGCGTTCCCTCGATGTCGAACGGCACCCCGAGCGTGCCCGGATCGGAGACGTCGTCGCGGAGCGAGATCGATCGGTCGAACTGGGCCTCCCCGAGCCGGGCGAACGAGCGGCCTTCCTCGACGGCCTTGCCGTTGAATCCCGCGACGAGCAGGAACGACAGGATGTTCGCGACACAGTCGGGCTCCAGGACGACCTCGTAGCGGCCCGGCGCAAGGTCGGTCGGCTCGCTCGCGGTCCGCGCCTTCGTGGCCGCACGCTCGCCGAGCGCACCACCATCGAGGTCGCCGAGCCGGACGGAGACGCGGCGGCTGCTGCCGTCGGCCGTTGGCGTGCGGGCGATCCCGTCGACCTCGGCCGCGGTCGCGCGACCGGTCAGCCGTTGGCCGGCGCTGTTGGCGAACGCCAGCTGGACGGTCGTCGTCGAGCAGAAGCCGGCCGTCTCGAGGCCGCCCGCGGCGTCGACGAACGCTCGGACGCGTTGGGCCCGCTCGTCCGGCGACGCGCTCGCGGTCGCCTCGTCGAAGTGGTCGACGGCCGGCGCCTCGGCACGCGGCGCCAGGCCCGGCCAGTCGGGGTCGGCCGGGCGCACCCGAGCCGCCTCGAGGACGTTGTCGATCGCCCGGCCCAGCGCCTCGTCACTGGCCGGCCCGTCGATCGAGGTCGAGGCATTCCGGCCGTCGAGGGCGACCCGGATCACGACGTGGTTCACCTCGGACGCGACGTTCTGGTGGATGAAGCTGGTCGCGAACCGGGTCAGCGCCTCGGTGCCCTGGCGGACGGTGACCTCGGCCTCGGCCTCGGCTGCCCGGGTCCGGACGAGCTCGAGCGCCCGCTCGGCGGTGTCGATGGCGCGGGTCGCGTCGTCCATCCCGCGCGCGGCGTCGGTCGTTGTCATCGCGCTACCCCCGGACCCCGACCCGGATCCCGCGGAAGCGGGCCGGCACGGCCGGGTGCCCGGTGTGGCCGATCTGCTGGGGCTGGCCCTTGCCGCAGTTCGGCGTCCCCCAGAACGTCCATTCGTC
>JANMRJ010000587.1:0-6380 GCA_031370985.1 Acidimicrobiales bacterium | reverse complement strand
CTGACCGAGGCCGGCCTCAACCTGGCCGGCGTGAAGGCGGTGATGGAACTCGAGGAGGAGGTCATCCGCCTCCGCCGACAGCTCACCGATGTCGTCGCCGAGGCCCGCGACGCCGTCGAGCGCGTCCACCGCCAGTACCGCCGGGAGCTGGTCCCGGTGAAGCAGGTCCCGGCCCCCTACATCAGGCCTCGCCGTTAGCCAACCGTTCGCCATATTCTCTGCTCGGCGGAGCCGGCGACGGCCGGGTGCGCCCCCGGGCCCCTCAGATGCGAAAGGATCAAGGGATGCGCCGACTGTGCTTTCTGGCGGCTGTCCTCGCCATCACCGCCGCCGCCCCCTCTCACTCGCCCCGCCCGAGCCGGGCGTCGGCACCCACCGCGCCGACCGTCCACGATGTCCTGGGCGCCCTCCCGGTGGCGTTCGAGCCGGCCGGTGACGCCGGCTTCGTGTCCCGCGGCCCGGGCTTCTCGGTCGCCCTGTCGCCGGCCGAGGCCGTCGTCGCGGTCCGCCACGCCACCTTCCGGCTGCGACCCGCCGGCCCCACCGCCAACCCGTCGCCGGCGCTCGTCCCCGGCGATCGTCTGCCCGGTACCGTCACCCGCATCACCGGCGACGACCCTGCCCGGTGGACGGCCGGGCTGTCGACGTTCGGCCGGGTCGAGGTCCGCCAGGTCTGGCCCGGCATCGACATGGTGTGGCACGGCGACCAGCGCCGCCTCGAGCACGACATTCTCGTGGCGCCCGGCGTCGACCCCGGCGTGGTGGCGCTCGATGTCGACGGCGCCCGCTCCCTTCGCGTGGACACCCACGGCGACCTTGTCATCGACCTGGGAGCGACAACGGCCCGCCTGGCCCGCCCGGTGGTGTACCAGGACATCGCCGGTGCCCGCCGCCTGGTGGCCGGCGAGTTCGACCTGCTTGGGCCGGCGCGCGTCGGGTTCCGCCTGGGCGCCTACGACGCCGGCCGGCCGTTGGTCATCGACCCGACGCTCGTGACGTCGACCCTCCTCGGCGGCAACAGCAGCGACAGCGGCTACGCCATCGCCGTCGACCCCGAGGGCAACACCTACGTCACCGGGGCCACTGAGTCCATCGACTTCCCGACGACCGCGCCGCTTCAGACGGCGCTGAATGCCGCCGCCGGTCCGACGAGCGACGTCTTCGTCACCAAGATCAGTCCCGACGGCTCCCGCCTGATCTGGTCGACCTACCTGGGCGGCCGGGGGCGCGACACCGGCTATGCGGTGGCGGTGGCGACGGACGGGTCGGTGTACACCGCTGGCGTCACCGAGTCGCCCGACTTCCCGGTGGCGCGGGCGGCCCAGGCGACCTACGGCGGCGGGCAGAGCGACGGGTTCGTCGCTCGGATCGCGGCCAACGGCACGGGCATCGAGTGGTCGACGTTCATCGGTGGTGGCGGCGTCGACCGGGCGCGGGGCATGGCCGTCGACTCCATGGGCAATGCCTACGTAACCGGGTCCACGGGCTCGGCCGACTTCCGATCGGTGAACCCCCAGCAGCCTGGCCCGTTCCGGCCCGACGACCTCGACGCCTTCCTCGTCAAACTGCCCTCGGCTGGTTCCACGTTCACCTTCGCCACCCGCCTCGGCGGCGGCAACGACGATCGCGGCCTGGCCGTGGCCATCGACACCCAGGGCAACGCCTACGTGACCGGCGACACGCTCTCGCCTGGGTTCCCGACCGTGCGGCCGGTCCAGGCCACCTCGGGCGGGAGCGCCGGCGGCGTGGCCGGCAGCTTCCCCGACGCCTTCGTGTCCAAGTACAACCCCAATGGTTCGGCGCTGATCTACTCGACCTTCCTCGGCGGCAGCGACATCGACCAGGGCACGGCCATCGCCGTCGACGGCCAGGGCGCGGCCTACGTCGCCGGCAACACCAACTCGCCGAACTTTCCCACCGTCGGCCCGCTCCAGGCCACCAAGGGCAGTGAACCCGACGCCTTCGTGGTCAAGATCGACCCCCCGGGCGGGACCCTGGTCTACTCGACCTACCTCGGTGGGAGCGGGGCCGATGGAGCCAACGCCTTGGCCGTCGACCGCACCGGGAGTGCACACGTGGTTGGCACAACCGGCTCGTCGAACTGGGTGACGGCTAAGCCCGTCCAAACCGTCAAGGGCGGGAATGACGACGCCTTCGTCCTCCGGCTCGACTCCACTGGCCGCGGTCCGCTCTTCTCCACGTTCCTTGGCGGCAAGGAGTCGGAGGCGGCGATGGGCGTCGCCCTGGACGCCCAGGGGAACGTGCACGTCCTCGGCCTCACGAGTTCGTCGGACTTCCCGTCGGTCAAGCCGGTCACGGGGTTGCGCGCCGCCGCCGGCGGCGATGCCTTCGTCGCCAACTACAGCCTGGTCGACGTTGCCGCGCCGGAGACGACCGTCGCCGCTGGTGCTGCGGCGCCGGCATCCTCCCGCTCGTCCTCGGCTCACGACCGGCGGGTGCGGGTCCTGTTCGGGATCACCCTGGCCCTGGTGCTCGCTGCCGTCGTCCAGACGATGGTCCTGCGCAAGCGCGCGCCGGTCGGCGCCGGGTACCGGTTGCGGCCGGCGCCACGCCCGTCGGCGCCGTCCGGCGTGTCGGTACAGGGCGCCGCCGCCGGGGCCGGCGCTATGAAGGCCGGCGCCAGCGCCAAAGCGCAGCTACCGCCCCGGTCGAGCCGCAGCCCGAAGACGCGGGGCGGGCCCAAGGGATCGGGGCCGAAGGCCGGCGGGCCCCAAAAGGCCGGTGGGGTACCGAGGGCCGGCGGCCCCCCGAAGGCCCCCAAGGCGCCGGCCCTGCCCCCGACCGTGGCCGCCGACCCGCTGCCGGTGGCCGCGGACGATGAGGGCGAGGTGACCGAGGCGTTCCTGCTCCTCGACGCTGGCGGCCCGCCGACGATGGTCGCCCCCCCGCCGCGGGTCAAGCCCCAGGAGCCGGCGATCGCCCAGCTCCTCGAGGAGGACTTCTGGTCCTCGGAGCCGGATGCCGGCGCCGCAGATCCGGCGACACAAACCGGGGCCAGCGTCGACGCCAGTCCGGAGGCGCCGCCCGTCCCGCCGGCGCCGGCGCCGGCGCAGGAGTGGGCGCCGTTCGACACCGGTTCGACCCCGGCGGTCGGCGCCGCCCCTCCGTTCGAGCCGGGCCTGCCGATCCCGCCGGTGCCGGCCGAGGAACTGTCCTTCTGGGACCTGTTCCCCGAGGACCTGCCGCCGGCTCGGAGCACGGCCTTCCCGGTCGAGGACCTGCTCGTCGACCCGCTCGCGCTGCCCGAGGGCCCCGACAGCGCGGCCGGCCGGCTCACCGGCACCGGCCAGACGCCCGAGGTGGAGCGCACGGTGGCGGCGCCCTCGCCCCCGCCGGCGCGGCCCCACCCGCCCGAGACAGAGATTGTGATCGCCGAGCTGCTCGACGGTCCGCTCCCGACGGGCGTCCGTCAGCAGGCGGATGCTGTCTGGGGGCCCCGGTCGCCGGGTGACGACTTCGCTGTCGACGACCTCTTGATCAACCGGCCCGCCGGCCGGGATGTCGACGGCCCGGACGTTGATAGCCCGGACGACGACGGCGACGACGACGCCCCTGAGGACGACGACGACCTCGCCGACGTGACCCAGGGGCGGTCGCCGGAGGAGCAGGCCCGCGTGGTCGCCGACCGGGCCCGCCGGCGGCGGTCCCGCCGCGGGGGCCGGCGCCAGCCGCCCGGCGACGGCTGAGCATCCGGGAAGGAACCCGATGCCCTTCGATCCCAACCGCTGGACGCAGAAGACCCAGGAGGCGGTCGCCACTGCCCTCGACCTGGCCCGCCGGCGCCACCACGCCGAGGTCCACCCCGAGCACCTGCTGGCCGCGCTGCTGAGCCAGAAGGACGGCGTCGTCCTGCCCACCCTGATGCGGGCGGGCGTGGCCGTTCCCGCGCTGCGCACCCGCAACGAGGCGGCCCTGGGCACCCTCGCCCAGGCCTACGGCGGGGGTGAGCCCCGGCTCTCCCGCGAGACCCGCGATGTCATTGACGCCGCGGAGGTGGAGCGCGAGCAGTTCGGCGACGAGTACCTGTCCACCGAACACATCCTCCTGGCGCTCACTGAACTCGCTGGCGTCTCTCACGAGGAGCTCCTGACCGTCCTCCGCGACATCCGCGGCAGCCACAAGGTCACCAGCCAGAACCCCGAGACCAGCTACCAGGCCCTGGAGCGCTTCGGCCGTGATCTCACCGACGCGGCCAAGGCCGGAAAGCTCGACCCGGTCATCGGCCGTGACGAGGAGATTCGCCGGGTCATCCAGGTCCTGAGCCGGCGCACCAAGAACAACCCCGTGCTGATCGGCGAGCCCGGCGTGGGCAAGACCGCCATCGTCGAGGGCCTGGCCCGGCGTGTGGCCGAGGGCGATGTCCCCGAGTCGCTGAAAGGCCGGCGGATCGTCGCTCTCGACCTGGCCTCGTTGGTGGCCGGCGCCAAGTACCGGGGCGAGTTCGAGGAGCGGCTGAAGGCTGTCCTCAAGGAGATCGCCGATTCCGAGGGCCAGGTCATCACCTTCCTCGACGAGCTGCACACCGTCGTCGGCGCCGGCGCGGCCGAGGGAGCCATGGACGCCTCCAACATGCTCAAGCCCATGCTGGCCCGCGGCGAGCTGCGCATGATCGGCGCCACCACGCTCGATGAGTACCGCAAGCACATCGAGAAGGACGCGGCCCTGGAGCGCCGGTTTGCCCCGGTCATGGTCGGCGAGCCCACGGTCGAGGCCACCATTGCCATCCTGCGCGGCCTCAAGGAGCGCTACGAGGTCCACCACGGCGTACGGATCGCCGACGCCGCCCTGGTCGCGGCCGGCGTGCTGTCCGACCGCTACATCACCGGCCGCTTCCTGCCCGACAAGGCCATTGACCTGATCGACGAGGCGGCCAGCAAGTTGCGCATCGAGATCGACTCCATGCCGACCGAGATCGATGTCGTCGAGCGGCGCATGCGCCAGCTGGAGATCGAGCACCTCGCCCTGGCCAAGGAGACCGACCCGTCCAGCCGCGAGCGGTTGGCGACCATCGACGCCGAGCTGGCCGACCTGCGCGAGCGCTCCGACGCCATGTTGGCCCACTGGAACCTTGAGCGCGAGGCCATCGCCCGCATCCGGGCCTTCAAGGAGGAGCTGGAGAGCGTGCGTGAGCAGGTCGAGCGTGAGGTCGACCTCGAGGCTGCGGCACGCCTGCGCTACGGCCTCATCCCCGAGCTGGAGTCCGACCTGGAGACCGCCTCAGCCGCGCTGGCCGAGTTGCAGGTTGACCGGCGCATGCTCAAGGAGGAGGTGGACGCCGAGGACATCGCTGCCGTCGTCAGCCGCTGGACCGGCATCCCCGTCTCCAAGCTGATGGAGGGCGAGGTGGCCAAGCTCGTCCGCATGGAGGAGGTGCTCCACGAGCGGGTAATTGGCCAGGACGAGGCCGTCTCGGCCGTCGCCAACGCCATCCGCCGGTCCCGGTCGGGCCTGTCCGACCCCGACCGCCCCATCGGCTCGTTCCTGTTCCTCGGCCCGACCGGCGTGGGCAAGACCGAGCTGGCCCGGTCGGTCGCCGACTTCCTGTTCGACGATGCCCGGGCCATGACCCGCATCGACATGAGCGAGTACCAGGAGAAGCACACCGTTTCCCGCCTCATCGGCGCCCCTCCAGGCTATGTCGGCTACGACGAGGGCGGCCAGCTCACCGAGGCCGTCCGCCGGCGCCCCTACGCCGTCGTGCTCCTCGACGAGATCGAGAAGGCCCACCCCGAGGTCTTCAACGTCCTGCTCCAGCTCCTCGACGACGGCCGTCTCACCGACGGCCAGGGCCGCACGGTGGATTTCACCAACGTCGTGCTGATCATGACATCGAACTTGGCCGGCGAGCCGGCCGACTTCTTCAGGCCGGAGTTCCTCAATCGGATCGACGAGATCGTGCGCTTCCGGTCGCTCACCGAGGCCGACATCGGGCGCATCGTCGGTATCCAGCTCCGTCACCTCGCCGCCCGGCTCGCCGTCCGCCGGCTGGGTCTTGCGGTGAGCGACGAGGCCGCGGCCTGGCTGGCCCGGGTCGGCTACGACCCCGCGTACGGGGCCCGGCCGCTCAAGCGGCTCATCCAGCGGAGGATCGCCGACCCCCTCGCTCTGGCCCTGCTGGAGGGCCGCTACGCCGAGGGCGACACCGTGGGTGTTGACGTTGCCGGCGACGAACTGGCGCTCAAGTAGCCGTTGGCGTCACTCAGGCGATGCACCGATGATGTACGTATCCTCAGCGAGTGGGGCTCTTCTCGACATGGTTGGACGCGCTCAAGTTCGTAGGCCTGATGGTCGGACTTGGACTGTTCGCCGGCGAGGTTGCGGCCTACCTCGACGCTCGGATCGGCCGCGCCTTCGATCAG
>JANMRJ010000573.1:0-1445 GCA_031370985.1 Acidimicrobiales bacterium | reverse complement strand
GTGATCGACCAGCCCAGTAGCCGGCGGCTACAGGCCTTGCGCCGCCCGCCCTTGCCGGCGCGATCCCGGCCTTGGCCATGAGCCGGCACACCCGACAGCGGGTCCTGATCGCGAACTCGGCCTTCTGGCGGTCGACGAAGGCGAAGACCCTCACCCGTTCGACTCCTTGACCCAGAAGACCATCGAGCGTTTCAGGATTTCGCGCTCGACCTCCAGTTCCGCCACCTTGCGGCGAAGGCGCTTGACCTCGTCGGACTCGGCGGTCTCTGCCGAGAACTTCTTCGGGTCGGCCAGGGCCCGGGCGATGCGGTCGTTGGCCAACCACAGGCTCAGGCTCGACTCCCCGCAGCCGAGCTCCTTGGCCACCTGGGCCACCGGCCGACCGCAGGACCGGGCCAGCTCCACTGCGTCACGCTGGAACTCCGGCGAGAACTGCCGGCGATGTCGTCCCATGGGGGACTCCCTTCAGCCAGGGCAAGGCTGGCAGGTCGGGTGTCCGCTCGACGGGGGGGAGTCCCAGTTGTGGCTTGATCGGCGGTGGCGTCTTCTGTCCGCCCCAACCCGAAGAAGCCCGGTTCTTTCCTCTCGGCGCTGCTCGTGCGGCGTCATCAGTCCCGAACAAGGCGGCGCACCGGGAGCGAATCGACCACGACGGGGACGTGGCTGTCACGGACCGCCTCGAGGCGGGCGATGAACTCACGGCGCGACACCTCGACTGCGCCAAGCGATGTCAAGTGCGGCGTCGGCAGTTGGACATCGACGAAGGCGCCGCCGGCCTCCGACCACCGGGCGACGAGATCGACCAGGGCCACCTTCGATGCGTCGGTGGCGTGGTGGAACATCGACTCACCGGTGAAGCACCCACCGACGGCGACGCCGTAGAGCCCGCCGACCAGCTCGTCGCCGTCCCAGACCTCCACGCTGTGGGCCCAGCCCAGGCGCCGCAGCCGACCGTACGCCTGGCGCATGTCCCGGCCGATCCACGTACCCTCCCGGCCGCGCCGGTCGGCGCAAGCATCGACCACGGCCTCGAAGGCCCCGTCGATGGTCGTCGACCACTCGGACCGGCGAATGCCCTGACGCAACGAGCGGGAAATCCGCATTCCGTCGAGTGGCAGGACCGCCCGGGGGTCGGGTGAGAACCACGGGACGGCGACACCAGGATGGGGCCACGGGAAGATGCCCCGCCGGTAGGCGTCCACCAGTGTCGCCGGCTTGAGGTCGGCGCCGAAGCCGACCACACCGCCGGCGTCGAGGTCGGCGGTCGAGGGGTCGGGGATGCGCCACGGCGTCCGCCCCACCGGCTCGGGCGCCGCGGCCCGGAGCGGGTCAGGCACATTGTCCGGAGCGCGACGCCAGGTACACCGCCCGCACCGCGAACGCCTGGCGCAGCTCGACGAGCGCCTCCTCGAAGAACTCCTTCCGGTACGTTCCGTCGGTCAGGA
>JANMRJ010000571.1:0-1087 GCA_031370985.1 Acidimicrobiales bacterium | reverse complement strand
TCGCCAGCGCCGGTCAGTAACCAGGAGCATCGCGGTGACTGCCGAAGTCGACGGCTCGGTCTCATGGTGCTTCTGCAGAAGGGCGAACGGCTCGTGGGCGACGGCGCTGCGACGGATCGGCGGGTACAGCGCGAGGATGCGGTGAAGGTCGTCTGCGGTTTCGGCCGACCAGAGTTCGACTACCTCACCCAAACCGTCGTCCGGGTCGACCTGGCGCCGCATCCCCGTCACGGGCTTGGCGCCTGGCTCGCAGGGCTCCCCACCGCCTCAGGCAGCCGGCTGCTTGCCAAGTTCGATCGGCACGCGACGGTCTTCGTCGTCGAACACTGCGACGAGCTCAAGCCGAGCGCCAAGCGCCTCCAGGTACTGGCGCAACGTCGAGATGCGGACATCGTCGGCGTGCTCGAACTTGGAGACGGCTCCCTGGGTTATCTCCAGGCGACCCGCCAGCTCTACCTGGCTCACCGCCTCAGCATGACGAAGCTCGTAGAGGCGAAGCTCCTCAAGGGACTGCTCGCGCGCGGCGGCGATCGCCCCCTCGGCTCCAGGCTTGGACCGGAGCTCGTCGCGCAGTTCCGACCACTTGGTGTGACCGCTCATCAGATCAAGCCTTCCTTACCCAGCTCATCGAGGTAGACGTCGTAGAGGTCGTCGGCAGCAGGAACAGCCCACTCGTACCACTGGTTCCATTGCCCGCTCTTGTCGCCGCCGAGCAGCAGGATCACCTGTCGTCTCGGGTCGAACATGAACAGGACGCGAAGGGCACCGCCCTCCGACGACCGCAACTCCTTCATGCTGTGATGCCGCGAGGTGCGGATTCGTTCGACGGCCGGGCGGCCAAGCGAGGGGCCGCTCTGCCCGAGCAGCTCCACGCGAACGCTGACGGCGGCCTGCTGGTCGGTGGTGAGATCGGCCCACCACTCCCTGAACTCGTCTGTGACCTCGATCTCCCATGCCATCCACTATGAGCTTAGTCTCATGATGAGTCAAGTTTCATATGCTACTCCGGCCGGGCGCCTTTCCGGACGGCGGACTGGAAGGATGGGCTTATGGATGGCGACCCTGCAATCCTCGCCGAAGTGGCGGA
>JANMRJ010000331.1:0-3641 GCA_031370985.1 Acidimicrobiales bacterium | reverse complement strand
CTGGCTTGGGGGCGAGGTCGCCGGCGGCCACCTCCAGGAGGGCCCGTAGCTCGTCGGTGGACGGCCGCTCGGACGGGTCCTTGTGCAGGGTGAGCTCGAGCACCCGGGCGAGAGGCCCGGCGGCGACGGCCGGTCGGGGCGGGTCGGACGCGACGGAGGAGAGGATGGCCGCCGAGTCGGCGCCGGCGAAGGGCGGGACACCCTCGACCGCGAAGTACAGGACGGCGCCGAGCGACCAGATGTCGGCCTCGGAGGTGCCCGACTGCTCGGGCGACATATACGACACGCTCCCGACCGCGCCGCTACGGTCGACGGTCGGGTCGCCGATGAGGGAGGAGATGCCGAAGTCGGCCAGTCGGACGGCGCCCGTCGGCTCGACGAAGACCTTGGACGGCTGCAGGAACCGGTGGACCATCTCCTGGTCGCCGGCGGCGTCGAGGATGTCGAGGAGCCGGATCCCGAGGAGGGCGGTGTGCTCGGGGCCCATCGGGCCGTCGCTGCGGATGACCGCAGCGAGCGTCGGCGCGTCGATGAGCTCGGTGACGACCCACGGGCGGTCGCCGTCGTCGACCACGTCGATGATGCGGGCCAGGCCCGGATGGGCGACGGCGGCCATGGCCCGGGACTCCCGACGCACCCGTGCTGCGAGCGCGCGCCGCTGCATGTGGTCCAGCGGTTCGGGAAACCGCAACTCCTTCACGGTGACGAACCGCTCGGTGATCAGATCCTCGGCCCGCCAGAGGATGCCCATCCCTCCCTCATCCAGTACTTCGATGAGGAGGAAGCGGTCATCCACCGTGCGGCCGGCAGTGACTACGCCCGGCATGTGAACAGATCGTAGCCCGCCGGGCCGACCGGGGGTGCCGGTAGAGTGGATCCGATGGCACAGGAGCGCCAGGCGAGCTTCGGTCCGAATGCCTGGCTGGTGGACGAGATGTACGACCAGTACCGGGCCGATCCCGCGTCGGTCAGCGAGAGCTGGCGCGACTTTTTCGCCGACTACCGCGGCGCCGGCCCGACCGCGACCGCTGAGGCCCCCGAAGTGCCGGCGGCGCCGGCGCAGGTCCGCCCGCAGCCAGCACCTGAGCTGTTCGCGGTCGATGTCCGGCCCCTACGCGGCGCCGCGGCCCGCCTGGTGGCAAACATGGAGGCCAGCCTGGCGGTGCCCACCGCCACCAGCGCCCGGGTGGTGCCGGCCCGGCTCCTGGAGGTGAACCGCAAGGTCCTGAACGGCCACCTGTCGCGCATCGGGGGCAGCAAGGTCAGCTTCACCCACCTGATCGGCTTTGCGCTGGTCAGGGCGCTCGACGCGGTGCCGGCGATGCGTTCCATCTACGTCGAGGGCGGCGTGTCTCGCCCGGCCCATGTCGGCCTGGGCCTGGCCATCGACGTGGCCAAGCCCGACGGGTCACGCACCCTGCTCGTGCCGTGCATCCCCGAGTCCGACACCCTGGCCTTCGCCGCCTTCCACGCGGCCTACGAGGATGTCGTCCGCCGGGTCCGGAGCAACAAGATCGCCCCCGACGACTTCGCCGGCGTCACCATGACCCTCACCAATCCCGGTACGCTGGGCACCGTCTCATCGGTCCCCCGCCTCATGCCCGGGCAGAGCGTGATCGTCGGTGTCGGGGCGCTCGGTTGGTCGGCCGAGTACGCCGGCGCCGACCCGCGGGTGATGGCCCAGCTCGGCATCTCCAAGGTGCTCACCCTCACGACGACGTACGACCACCGGGTCATCCAGGGCGCCGAGTCGGGGCTCTACCTCCGGCGCATCTCCGAACTCCTTCTCGGCGCCGACGGCTTCTACGACGATGTCTTCCGGTCCCTGGGCGTCCCCTACGAGTCGGTCCGCTGGCGCCCCGACTCGAACCCCATGGACTTTATGGACAACGGCGGGGCGCAGCGGGAGAAGCAGGTCCACGTGCAGACCCTCATGAACATGTACCGGGTGCGGGGCCACCTGATCGCCGACCTCGACCCGCTGTCGTGGAAGGAGCCTCGCACCCACCCCGAGCTCGACCCGGCCACCTACGACCTCACCATCTGGGACCTGGAGCGGGAGTTCTTCGTCGATGGGGTGGCGGGCCAGCGCACGATGCTCCTCGGCGACCTGCTCGGCGTGCTCCGTGACGCCTACTGCCGGCGCATCGGTGTCGAGTACATGCACATCCAGGAGCCCGACCAGAAGCGCTGGATCCAGGAGCAGGTCGAGGGCGTCGGGTCCACATCGAACACCGGCGAGCTGACGACCGCCGAGCAGCTCCACATCCTCGACCGCCTCAACGCGGCCGAGGCCTTCGAGCGCTTCCTGCACACCAAGTACACCGGCCACAAGCGCTTCGGTCTCGAGGGAGCCGAGAGCCTGATCCCCCTGGTCGACGAGGTGCTCGACGCCGCCGCGTCCGCCGGCTACCAGGAGGCGGTGCTGGGGATGGCCCACCGCGGCCGGCTCAACGTGCTGGCCAACATCGTGGGCAAGTCGTTCCGCCAGATTTTCCGCGAGTTCGAGGGCGACCTCGACCCCTCCACCACCCAGGGCACCGGCGACGTGAAGTACCACGTCGGCGCGGTGGGCAAGTTCGTCGGCCGCTCCGGGATCAGCCTGCCGGTGATGCTGGCGTCGAACCCGTCCCACCTGGAGGCGGTCGACCCCGTCGTCGAGGGCATGGTGCGGGCCCGCCAGGACCTCATCGACGACCCGGAGGCCTTCTCGGCCCTCGCCGTCCTGATCCACGGCGACGCCGCCTTCGCCGGCCAGGGCGTGGTGGCCGAGACGCTGAACCTGTCGGCGCTGCGGGGGTACCGCATCGGCGGCACCATCCACGTCGTGGTCAACAACCAGCTCGGGTTCACGACTGCGCCGGCGGAGGCCCGGTCGTCGGTTTACGCCACCGACATCGCCAAGATGGTCCAGGCCCCTATCTTCCATGTCAACGGCGACGATCCTGAGGCTGTCGTGCGGGTGGCCCGGCTGGCCTTCGGCTTCCGCCAGCGGTTCCACAAGGATGTCGTGATCGACATGGTGTGCTACCGGCGCCACGGTCACAACGAGGGCGACGACCCATCGTTCACCCAGCCGCTGATGTACAAGCGGATCCTGGCCCGCCGGTCGGTCCGCAAGCTCTACACCGAGACCCTCGTCCGGCGGGGCGACATCACCCTGGTGGAGGCCGAGCGGGCCCTCGACGACTTCCTGGCCCGCATGCAGGTCGCCCTCGAGGAGACCCGCAACTCGGCGCCGCCGTCGCCCGCGCTGGCCGACACCGCCCCGCCACCCGTCCCGGAATCGCTCCAGCCGGTTGCCACCGGTGTGGCCCGCGACGTGCTCGACCGGGTGGCCGCGGCGATGGACGCCCCGCCGGAGGGCTTCACCGTCCACCCCAAGCTGGCTAAGACCCTCGGCGCGCGGGCCGACCTCTACGCCGAGGGCCTGGTCGACTGGTCGATGGCCGAGGCGTTGGCCTTCGGGTCGCTTCTGGTGGAGGGCACCGACGTGCGGTTGTCCGGCCAGGACTCCCGGCGGGGCACGTTCTCCCAGCGCCACCAAGTGCTCGTCGACCACGAGACCGGCGCCGAGTGGCTGCCGCTCGCCGGCCTGGGCGGTGGGAAGCTGTGGCTCTACGACTCGCTGCTGTCGGAAT